>PHBS01000032.1 GCA_002841995.1 Chloroflexi bacterium HGW-Chloroflexi-8 | reverse complement strand
AAATTTACAAATAACTTATAACGATTATTGAACAACATCAACCGATTGATTTCAAGATCGGCAGGAATCCTCTTTCCTTCTTCGTCGTGAATTTGTATCGTTAAAATCATATTCTTCTCTGAAGGTCCAACTAACACATCAAAACAGGTATTGGTATGACCATCATTGTGTTGAGTTTGGATTTCTTTACCATTAATAAACAAAGAGACATTTGTTTCAATTTCGCAATGAGGTTTTAATGAAAGAAATATAGGCAAAGTTTCTGAAATTTTTGGTAATTCAATTGAAAAATTGTCATCTACAAGATATGAGAAATATCCATCTTTAACAATTATTTCCCTTACGCCTTGCTTAATGTATGGAACTGAAAGCCATTTCTTAATGATTCGTCCAATTTTATGTTTGGTTTTGTTAAAGGTTAATTCTTCAATTCTTGCCGGAAAAAAAATAAGATCCATACTCTTTGCGGAATAACAGGGGAAAAAATCCATAAAAGAAGAATTGATAAATAAGTCATATGCTGAAGTCAATTCAGAAATCATATAAGCTGGGCGATCCTGAATAAATACAAAGTTTACTTTAGACAAATCTAAATTCAATCGCTCTTCGGCAGAGCTTTTGAGTATTTCTTTATGAGAAATTACTTCCACATCGTTTTCCTTACTTAAAAGGCTCGCCATAGCTAACGAATGTTTCTCTCCACCCCCCAATGTGTGCAACCACCGATTATAAATACCTATTTTCATCATTCCACCGGATTAAATAAAATCACTATAAAGATATTGGAAAATTTTTCTATTCTGACGAAACTTCTTAAAGTTTTTTATGCGGAAAAAAAATAATCGCGGCACCCAAGTAAGAAATGATGCAAAAACTCGTATTCTTATTTTTGTATTTCTAATTTCTTCAAACACACTTTCTTTTTTCAAGATTCTTTTATATAGAATATATAAACTACTTTTTACCACTAAGATGAAATATGCAAAAACATTCTTTAGAATTGAACTCCATCCACCAAGTTTTAATAACATAGCCAAACGATTCCGTTCAGTTAAAAATAAAAAGCGTGGTGACCACTCTTTAGACGTTCCGCAATGAATATGCCTGATAATTGCCTTAGGTTCATATATTACTTTCCAATTATTTAACCAGGCTCGCCAAGAAAATTCCGTATCTTCATAGTAAGCAAAAAATTTTTCTTCAAAACCACCTATTTGTTCGTATACTTCTTTCTTAATGAGCATATTTGCTCCACAAGCTGCAAAAATCTCTTCCTTTTGTTCGTATTGCCCATTATCGGATTCATATAATGCCGTATTATTCTTAACAATTGTGCCTCTGTCACGGCCAAAGCCATTCTTATTGATAAAGGAACCTGCATTTTGAATCACGGGTTTTCTCAGATTAACGATATCAGGTGGAATTTCAAAAATAATTTCGCATCGCTCATTAACCAGCAATTCTTTATCAAACAATTTATGACCTTCAACAAAAACCTGAATTGGAATCTTGATTTCCTTAAAATCTTCGTTCTGGAAATCTCTATGTGGATTAAGATCAAATGTGATCATTGTGGGCTTTATTTCAGGATCTATAGGAATACCTATTCTAGCGTTTCCATTTGTCCATCTAAATCCTTCAATATCATATTTCTCAAATCCATAAAATCCATCCAAATATTGGTAATTTCCCTTCCATGCATGAGTATCCACCGAGTATAAAATTACGCCCAATTCTCTGGAATCTAATTCGGTTTTGAACGTCGGCGACTTAATGTTAGTTATTAGTTGATCATAATAAAAGATATTTTTCCCGGTTATAACACCAACATCATCATTTCTTTCAGCAGTCTCAACTAAATGCTTTAACCAATCTTTATCTGGGTAGGTATCATTATTCAGCAAAACAAAGTATATTCCATGAGCGATTTGAAAAGCGGAATTATTTGCAGGTGCGAATCCTAAATTTTCGTTATTTTTAATTAACAAAACCTTTTCGTAGTTTTTCTCAATATATTCAATCGAACCATCGGTAGAACCGTTGTCGACAACAATAATTTCAAACTGTTCCAACGGAAACGACTGTTCAAGAAGTCCTTTTAAACTCTTTGTTAAAAAGTTCATCCCATTAAAATTTATAATTATTACGGAAGCGATTACATTATTCATAATGGTCTCTTCCAACGAATTTTTTTAATTTTCGATAAATGCGATAAAAAATATTTCTTTGATATTTTTCAATTAATAACTTTTGATTAGTAATTTCACTTCTTAATTCTGATGTCTTTACATCAAATTGAATTTCCTTTTCTTCAACTACTTTTTCGAGAAACTCATCTTTATCAATGATAACTTTTTGTAAGAATTCATCTTTTTCGGTGATTACTTTATATAAAAAATTATCCTTATCTTTTGAAATTCTTTCAACTTCTGTCAGATATTTTCCTTTGTCAATTGCAACCTTTGCATCCTGACAAAATTCCACAAGTGGTTGAACGGAAATATCCCAATGATATTTTTTTGCGAAATGCAGGAATTTTTCTGATAGGAAATTTCGATCTATATCCAACATTTTTGATAAAGCTTTAGTTAATGCAATTTGATCTTCTGGCGGTACGATTTCGGCTAGTCCTTCTTTTGCTAATTCTTCACCAACAAAATCACCCATTGTGATCACAACGGGTAGATTGACCCCAAGACAATCTATCAATCTTGTCCGATTCGATAATCGTGTTTCAATATGATTTCGAAATGTCAAAACGCATAAATCCGCAGATTGCAAATAATTCCATCGATCATTGTATGGAATCCAATCACCAAAGAAAATTTTCTTATTTAGTAAACCAATTTCACTTGATAATGCTTTACATTGGCTGGTCAAAGACATTTTTATATCCAAGTTATTAGGATGCTCTGCACCCATAAAAAATAGCACAACATTATCATTTTTTTCCTGAAGGTTTTCAAAAGCATTAATCAGCGTGATTGGATCCAGCCAATCCCACACACCTCCAGACCATATAATTATTTTTGCTTTGTCAGGTATTCCATATTTGGCATAAACATTTTTTGCAGACTTTTGTTGTGTAATTGGCATTCGAATACCATACGGAACAATTTTGATTAATTTATCTAATGATTCATCCTGAAGTATTTGGTGGGGATTAATTCGCTTGTTGGCTAGCAACATTCCAATCCAAAAATCTCTTTGTCGTTCATTCGCACAAAAAAAGAAATCCCCTGCTCTTAGTAATTCATTTTGAACTCGCAAGAACTCCTCAAAATCCGGAATCCACCTTTCAAGTTCATCGTTTTTATGCCATATTAGGCTTTCCAACATAAATGGGACGTATAAATCTACTGCCAAAGGTATATTTAAATCTTTTAAATATGGATGGAAATGAAGTGTGAATCCAGAAATAATTATCACAGAAACGTTTTCAACCAATTCTTTAATATTCTGGTTTTTGTAATCAAATTCAATTATGCGAATTTTTTCTGAATTTATTTTTGATCCTATTGGGCAAAGTAAAATCACTTCGAATTTTTGTGAAAGTGAATTCGCAATTTCCCAATACCTTATTCCTACCCCAGCCATTTTGCTGTCAATAATATCACTCGAAATAATCGCTATTTTTTTTGTCACATTATCTCCTTATTTTTTCAATCCTGGATAGCGGAGACAACTCAGGGGAGCATTTTATCTTAGGATCAAAAGAAAGATAAGATAAATTCTTATTGTAAAATTTATCACCATCAATTAATAAATCCTTATATTCTTTTTCAAACAATTGAAAATCCTGAGAAACGACGTTTTGCCTTCGTGTCTTCCCTTCGTAATGGATCATTTGCAGGAATGGATTATAGATGACATCATATCCGGCATTATTCACCTCAATTCCTAATGCAACGTCACTATATACAAGTTGATAATTTTCATTGAAACCACCGACTTTTTCAAATAAGTTTTTTTTGATACCTAAGCAAGCCCCAGTTACAGCATAAAAGTTTCGATACCAATTGATCGCACCAAACGGTGAATATTGGATCTTTAAATTGTGATTGCGGAATAAATTTCCTGCATGCCCGATTAGTCCAATAATGATCCCAGCATGTTGAATAGTATAATCTGGAAAAGTCAAACATCCTCCAACAATACCAACTCCTGGTTGGTCCAACCATTGAAGAATTTCATTCATCCAATCATTATCGAGAACCTCAATGTCATCGTTCATAAAAATTAAATTATCACCTTGTGCTTTTTGAGAGCCAAAATTATTATAGGTGGAATAATTAAAATTCTGTGAAAGTTGATAGATTTTTACCTTTTCGTAGCGAGTTAATGCCATATTCATTTCGTGTTGATGGGCAGAATGACTATTATCTAAAATAATGATTTCGTAATCTTCATTTGCTGAGGTCATTAATATTGAATTAATACATTTATTTAATAAATCATGATTATCACAACTTGGAATAATGATTGAGGATTTTGAGATCTTACGGTTAAAAAATATGTGATTTTCTTTTTCTTCGAGCCGTATACTCTTCACACTATTGTTAAGCTCTCTAACTTGGCTAATTGTTGGAGGTGTGTAGGCATAATCATTTCGAATACATAAAATCTCTGGTATGTGAATCAAGTATTCTGAATAGTTTTGTATGAGACCGTAAATATAATTTTCTTCAAATCTTTGAATGGAATCGACAAGAACATTCCAATCGGTTTTATTTATTATCAAAAAAGAATTTTCCAGATAATTTATCGAAAAAAGCAAATATTTAGAGAAATCCGGGAAATAAATCGGTGAATATTTGGTTTCATTTTCTTCTTTAGTAATCCAATCAAAATAGAAAATAATTCCTTTCTTTACCTCAACAAGGGCGGTTTCAAGTTTTTCGAATGAACGATTTGAATATATATCACCAGGCTTAATCCATGTAAATAATAAATCGTCAGATTGGTTTTTTTTAAGCAAATTTATTTTCTGAAACAATTCTTCAAATGAAGAAAGTATTTCAACTTTCTTTGACTTATCAAATAGAAGTTGATTTGGATTCTCTGTAAACAATTTTTTAGTTCCAACCAGATAAATAATAAATTGGTCGTTGAAGATGTGATTTATTGAGATTATCGTTTTGAAAACATTCTTGAAATTCTGCCCATCCATTTTCATCAAGAATATGTAAAAGTGAGTCAATTTCTTTGATTTCCTTTGCCCGAAAAACTTAATATTCATCGTTTTTACGATTATTAAGAAATTTTGAAGTGGGGTTAATCCAAGAATTTTTTTGTAAGAAAAAATTAGAACCTGCCAAATATAAGATGACGCTATACTCAGGTAAGATTTCATTTCAGGCTTTTTTTTCTACTGTTGATTTATATGAATCAAGTGAATTCAATTTTACTTTTGGATTCCCAAATAGGATCCTTGGCTGAAATTGTTTTTGAGCAAATCTATTTATTGATTTTCTAAAATAATTGGGCTGAGGAATTTTATCTATCCCTATTTGCTTAATAGTGCTTGTTTCCGATAAATATTTCCTCCATGCATTAAACACCATTTTAATGTTTACCATTTTCAAAGTAATCAGTGAATAAAGTGAAAATAATATGTCAAATAGCAAATAACTTGTGATAAAGAATAAAAGTTTATTTCCCGGGGACAATTTATGGATAAATCTTAATCGGCCATACGAAGCATAAAAAATTTTTTGGTGAGAAACTTTTTTTTTGTCACTTAAATATCCGCCAAACGCATGATAAATTTCAGATTTTGGATTGATGGCTATCTTATACCCCATGCCCATTGCCCGGTAACTCCAATCCGAGTCTTCATAATACATTGGATATTCCTCATCCAATTCCCCAACTACACTCCATTTATCTCTTGGTATCAGAACTGTGGCAAAACAAGCCGATGGAACTTCCAACATTTCATCAAATTGTCCGACATCCAAATGCCCCAATCCTAAGTCATATCCCCACCTAAAAAAAGGAACAATATTCCCCACACCATTAATAAAACCTGGAGTTCTCATTAAGAGCAATTTGGGAACAATCGCTGCAGCATCCGGATGGTCTAGATAAAAATCAATGAGAGAAAATAAAGCACTCTTAGTAATGATTACATCGGGATTTATGATTAAAAATAAATCACCATTTGCCGTCCTACAACCTTGATTGACTGCAGCGGCAAATGTTTTTGGTAAATTATTCTTTATAAGAGTAATTTTTTCATTTTGAACAAGTTTTTCCACACAATTATCAACGGATCCATTATCAATAATAATGATTTCATATAACCAGTCACCCAGACTGGTAAACATTTTATTTAGGTTATCCATCCAAAAATCGCTGTTATATGTAACTAAAACCAGAGATATGGTTGGAAGTGATTTTGGTGGAAGGACATTCTGATCATCTTCGATACCAGATTTAGTAATTCTTTTGTATATATCAATTTCCTGATCCGTCTTCCCGGAAAAATCCCCATTTACAAATGAATTCAGCCATGTCTCAACTTTGCGATCAACATAGATAATCCCACCTTCTGGATTTACTTGATATTTTCGCAAATAAAAACGGTCAAATATTCCCATCTCAATTTATCATAGACAGAACCAGGGATTGTTTCCATTCAGGAATCCTCATGGAAAACTCATTTTCAAATTTCGAACAATTCAATGCTGAATGAAAAGGTCGTTGTGCAGGTGTAGGAAAATCTTTTGTCTTCGCCGGCAAAACACTTCTTGTTTTGATGTGCAGATCCTTGGGAAGGTTTTCCAAAATAAATTTTGTCCATTCAAATCGGGAGACAGAACCTTTTCCAGCCAAATGATAAATACCCTTATGTTGGTGAAAGAACTCTTTTAATAGCATAGGTGAAGAAGGGAGAAACCTGGAAGAGAGAATCGCTAAAGTTCTCGCCCAAGTGGGATTTCCAATTTGATCATCAACAATCCGTAACACTTCATAATTTTTCGCCCATTGAATGACCTTTTGAAGAAATCCACCTTCCCTCATACTGTAGACCCAACTCGTTCGAAAGATCAAGTAGTCGCACCCACTTTGGATAATGTTATTTTCACCCTCAAGTTTTGAACTTCCATAAATATTTAAAGGATTTGGTTGATTGCTTTCAACATAATCTTTTCCCAACAAACCATCAAAAATATAATCTGTGGAAATATGAATCAGCGGAATATCCTTATTTTTGCAAACTACTGCAATCGCTCCTGGTGTTTCAGCATTGATTTTGCGGGCGATTTCAGGTTCGCTTTCAGCTTTATCAACAGCGGTATAAGCCACCGCATTATATATTAAATCAGGTTGGATCTCATCAACCAAATCAATTATGGTATTAGGTTTTAAAAAATCAATTTCCGGGAAATCAAATGCAAAAACTTCTCCCAAACAAAATAATTCTCTTTGGGCTTCCCATCCAAGCTGTCCTTTTTTGCCAAGTAATAAAATTTTCAAAAGTTTGTTTACACCTTTTTTATTAATTCCATTAAGTATCGTCCGTATTCATTACCCTGATATTTTAGAGCTTGTTCGTATAATTTATTTTCATCGATGAGACCCAAGTGAAATGCTATTTCTTCCGGGCATGAAATCATTAAACCTTGTCGATCCTGTACTGTCTGAACAAAAGTGGACGCCTGTAATAGGGATTCATGTTTCCCAGCATCCAACCAGGCCACCCCACGACCCAATATTTCTACGAATAAGGAACCTTTTTCCATATAAATCCTATTAATATCGGTAATTTCAATTTCTCCCCTTGGAGATGGTTGTAAATTTTCAGCCAAATTCACCACTTGATTATCATAAAAATACATACCGGGAACTGCGAAATTTGATTTTGGATGCAAAGGTTTTTCTTCAATTGAGATTGCCTTGCCAGTGGAATCAAATTCGACAACTCCATATCGTTCAGGATCACGTACAGGATAAGCAAAAATAGTTGCTCCATTTAAGTTCTGTGCCGCATTTACTAATGTCTTCCCTAGACCGCGGCCATAAAAAATATTATCTCCTAATATTAAAGCAACTGAATCCTGGCCAATAAAATCTTTACCGACAATAAATGCATCCGCTAAACCTCTTGGGGTAGATTGTTCGGCATACTGAAATTCAAGTCCCCATTGTGATCCATCCATTAGTAATCTTTGAAACAAAGGCAAATCTTCTGGAGTGCTGATTAACAAGATCTCTTTTATGCCTGCTAGCATCAACATAGAAATTGGGTAATAAATCATTGGCTTATCATACACTGGCAATAATTGCTTGCTCATTGCCAATGTCAATGGATATAAGCGTGTACCTTTACCACCAGCTAAAATAATTCCTTTCATAATTCCCCTACCTGTTTATATAATTCTTGTTCATCCAGTCCTGAAATGCAACATTACCACTCACACTTTCAATCCAGGATTGATTATTCAAATACCATTTGACTGTTGCCTTCAATCCGAATTCCAGATCATAATTTGGTGCCCAGCCAAGTTTGGCTTGAATTTTATTAAAATTCATGTCGTAACGAAAATCATGTCCCGGACGATCCTGAACGAAGGTAATTAATTGGCTATGTGGCCGATATGGAGAATTTGGCAAATAACTATCCAGTATTGAACAGATGGACTTAACGATCTCTAAATTGGAGAACTGGTTTTTCCCACCAATATTATAGGTCTCGCCTATTTCACCATAATTAAGAATTGAATAAATTGCAGAGCAGTGATCTTCCACATAAAGCCAATCTCTAATTTGCTGACCTTCTCCATAAACTGGTAATGGCTTCCCATTAACGGCATTCAAGATCATCAAAGGTATCAACTTCTCAGGAAATTGAAACGGTCCATAATTGTTAGAACAATTAGAAATTGTGATAGGTAATTTGTAAGTGTGAAAATAAGAACGGACAATATGATCACTGGAGGCTTTTGATGCAGCATATGGTGAACTTGGAGAATATGGGGTCTCTTCAGTAAAGGCTGGATCTCCGATTTTCAACATACCAAATACTTCATCTGTAGAAACGTGGTGGAATCTTTTACCTGAATAGGAACCACTTTTTTGCCAAAATAGTCTGCAAGTCTCCAACAAATTGAATGTTCCAACGATATTAGTCTGAATAAATTGACCAGGTGAAACAATCGAGCGGTCCACATGCGATTCAGCCGCAAAATGAACGACTGTATCAATTTGATGATCCCTTATTACTTTTGCAACCAAATCACCATCACAAATGTCCCCATGTACAAAAAAATAATTACTCGACCCGATTCCTTCCAAATTTTCCTCATGGCCGGCATAGGTGAGTAAGTCAAGATTCACCAGATTCAAATCAGGTTCTTTTTCTAAAATAAACCGGATAAAATTTGCTCCTATAAAACCGGCTCCACCTGTAACAAGCATATTTTTCATATAATCACCCATAAACCTCAGCATTTCTAAGAGTATTTCCTAACAAATCTTTTTGGGATAAAACTGGTTTAAAGTTTTGATTTATTGGCCAATCAATTGCAATATCAGGGTCATTCCATAATAAAGTTCTTTCATATTCTGGTGCGTAATAATCTGTCGTGCTATACATAACCTCTGCCCACTCGCTCATCACTAAAAAACCGTGTGCAAATCCGGCTGGGATCCATAATTGATAATGATCTTTTCCGTCCAAATTTAGCCCCAACCATTTTCCAAATGTCGCAGATGATTTCCGAATATCGACAGCTACATCATAAATTTCTCCACTAAGAACTCTTACTAATTTGCCTTGTGGTTGTCGAATTTGGTAGTGTAAACCTCGTAATATTCCTTTTTTAGATCCGCTTTGGTTTTGCTGAACAAATTTTAAGTCTATTCCAACTTGGGTAAACTTTTCTTTTTGAAAAACTTCAAAAAAATATCCCCTATGGTCATTAAATAGTTCGGGCTTAACGAGAACTATTTCAGGAATTGATTGATGCTCAAACTTCATATTAGTTCCTTAATTATTGTGAGAGACGATATTTTTGTATTGCTTCATCTGGTAAGCCAATAAACTTAGCTTCACCATGATCTATCCAACAAACACGATCGCATTTTTGAGAAATCGTACTCATATTATGCGCAACAATTATGATTGTTGTCCCGTCTTTTTGAAATGATTCTATGCGCTCAAAACATTTTTGCTGAAATTGTTCATCACCTACTGCCAAAACCTCATCGACCAAAAGAATCTCTGGTTGAGAATCGGTTGCGACAGCAAAACCTAACCGCGCCCACATACCGGATGAATATGTTCGCATCGGAGCATCAATAAAGTTTTCCAATTCTGCAAATTCAACTATCCGGTTAAACTTTTCATCCATCTCGTGTTTGCTGAACCCAAGCAATGCCCCATTTAAAAAGATATTTTCTCTTCCAGAAAGTTCAGGATGAAATCCAGCCCCAAGTTCAAGCATTGGCGACACATTTCCATTGACTTCGATTCTTCCTGACGAAGGTGTGAGAACTCGAGCAATAATTTTTAACATCGTGCTTTTTCCAGCACCATTTCGTCCAATTAGTCCAAAAACTTCACCATGATAAATTTCTAAATTAATATTTTGTAGTGCCGCAAAAGTTCTATGGTGTATTTTTCCCTGGACCATTTTTATCATGTATTCTTTGAATGTACCAATTTTTTCAGATGGTATTCGATAATTTACAAAAACATTTGAGAATTTAATACGATACGACATATTTATATCTTCTGAGAAAAATCATTAGATCGATAAACAAAAAACATCCACCCAACAATAAAAAATACTAGAGCGAATGAAACTGGAACAGCCCATTCAACAAAAGTTGGCATGCGGCCATAATATATTGGAATTCGAAACAATTTAACCAGACTATAAAGCGGGTTAAGGGTTGAAATTAATAACTTAATCCCACTTGGCAATATATCTTCCGGATAAATGATTGGAGTTAAATACAACCATGCTGTTAGAACAATTTGGTACATCTCGGCAACATCCGGAAAATAGACTGCAAATGTAGAGATAATTAATCCGAACCCTAAAGTAAAAATTGCCAATACAATTATCGGAATAGGCAAAAATAAAATCGATAATTTGATTGGCACCTTAATCGCAACCATAACAATGATCATCGGTATCAGCGAGAGAAGTACATTCACGATCCCTGTTCCTATCGCCGAAAGGGCAAATGATGTTTTTGGCATGTAGATACGTTTCAATAGCCCTTCACCCCAAACTAAATTAACCATACTGGCATTTGATGCTTGTGAAAAGAAATTCCATGCCATTAATCCACTCAAAACATAGGCGGGGTAACCTTCTGTCATTTTAAACACTTGAGAAAACGCGATCGAAAGAACAATCATCGTGCCTAAGGGATTTAACATTGTCCAGGCAATGCCAAGGACAGATCGTTTATACCTGGTCACAATATCTCTCCGTAACAATTGGGAGATCAGGAAACGATATTTAAATACTTGTTGAAACTCTTCTAATGGTCGAAAAGGATGTCTTGCTGAATCATAAATATAAATCGAAGGTTTTTCCAAATGTTCTCCAGATTATTGATATTTCCCAAAAGAATTATACCAAACCAATATTTTATAATTTCAAGCAAGAATTGTTATTTGGTTATCAAACCAGATTCTTTTAAAATTATCGAAATATAATTTTTGTAGACATAATGTCGATTAATTATATGCATTTATATCAGTAATAGACTAAAATTTATCAAGGTCTATATGCAGTCATTTTCTTTTGAAAGCAAATCAAGTCACATAAAAGGTCAGAAATTATGGTGGATCCTCGTTACCGGTGGAATCATTGGTGCTTTGCTTGGATTGGCGTTAAATAAGCTATTTATAAAACCTTTATTCACTGCTGAATCAAGTATTAGTGCAGTTATAAATTTCGATCAGGTCGGTCACTTAACTCAATATGAACAAGATCAATTTATTAGCCACGTCATGACTTTTTTGCAATCAGAAGAGGTAATTCAAGGCACATTCGAGAAATTAAAATCTGCCGAGCTTGACTCAGAATTTCAAGGTTTTTCTGACTCATGCCAGCTAGAAAGAAATTTGAGTGAAATCGTTTTTCGATGCAATAATTATTCTCCGATTCTTTCAAAAACTTATGCCGATCTTTGGAAAGAAGTTGGTTTAAATATGCTTCTAGAAGCATTGAAACATGCCCAAAAATATAGTCTATTAATCCAGCGGCAAGATCAAATTGATAAGTGTCTGCAATTATCAGGATTTACAGCCAATTCAAATCAATATTGTGATTTAAAAATTGGAAATTACGATCTTCTTTCAAGCGAAACGCAAAAAGAATTAGATCTTAGCAAAGGAATTTTCGCTGGGATTTCAATTACAGACGGCACATCTTCGCGAATACCAGATCAACCTGTCCGAAATAACACAAATTTGATGGTGCTATTTGGGGCAATTTCAGGTTTCATAATAACTTTTTTCATATTCATAAAACCTAAAAATGAACCGTAAATCTTTTCTTTATGCCATTTGGTTCACCGTACTGATATTAATACCATTTACAAGCCTTCCATTGGCGAGTCAAGTTTTACAATCCGATATGGTCGCAGCCCCTTCGATTATCCCATTAATTCTTATGGTTATAGTCTGGTTCATACCCACTTTTTTTAGACAAAAACTGAATGACATTTCATTTCCACTTCTTTTTTTTCTCGTCTACTGCATTTTTGTTTCGATGATCACGCTTTTTATAAACATACCAATCCAAAAAAATTTCAGTGTAACCGGAAACATATTAGAAGCTTATGGAACATTAATTATCGGAATCGCTTTTTTTATTATTCCCACCCACTATATTATTTCTCTTAAACAAACTAAACAGGCTTTAAAAATTATATATTGGACTTTTTTGCCAATTTTTTTGTGGTCCATTTTACAATTTTGTCTGGATCGTATGATGGGTGGTTATCCCCCATGGATGGAAGAAATACAGAGATATTTTTCAACATCAGGCTTATTGTATCGTGGAAGGGTAACAGGATTCGCTTACGAACCATCCTGGTTAGCGCACCAATTAAATATCCTCTATATACCGCTGTTCTTAGGAACTTCACTTTCCGGGTATTCAATTCTTAATAAAAGAATCGCTTTATTAAGCATTGAGAACATTTTACTATTCGGTTCAATTCTTTTATTATTTTTGACAAAATCTAGAATCGGTTGGATTTCTTTTGCATTTTGTATGATTTATGCATTTTTACTCCTTTATAAGTATCTTTTTCAAAAACTACGTAAAAAGTTTTTCCACATAAGTCGTAGAATTTGGAAAGTTATTTTTCCATTGTTAGCAACGATTATTTTTGTATTTGTTATTTTTACTGGCTTATTGGTTTCCAGTAAGATTGATCCTCGAATGGAAAAAGTTCTTAAAGTCGAGACATATCAAAATCGGGACTTATTTTCAATTGCCAATGACTTCTTTTTTGCTGAACGAATTCTTTACTGGCAAACAGGCTGGGAAATTTTTAATGACCACCCTGTTATTGGAGTCGGATTAGGGAATTTTGGTTTTTATTTCCAGCGATATATGCCTGATTTTGCATCCGCTTTAGATGAACCACGAGAAATACTTTTTCGAGCAAATTATCAAGCTAATAATAAAAATCTTTGGACTCGGTTGCTTTCAGAGACGGGTATTATTGGCTTCATCCTCTTCTTCTCGTGGCTAATCATTTTATGGATTCAAGGATCTGAATTATTGAAGAACCCCAAAAGTGAAATTAGTTTTTGGGGACATGTGGTAAAAATTGTTTTAATTGCGTTAATTTTTGAAGGATTCAGCGTTGACAGTTTTGCTTTACCCTACTACTGGTTGATTTTAGGAATTTCAAGCGCCGTGTTCTATCTTAATAAGAATCTGCAGATATCAAATCCTGTTTAATGAAAATGTCAATTTGATTTGTGTATAGTTCGCCTTAATCTAAGATCATAAACTATACCCTGTCCAATTATTAATGAAATAAGCAAGCAGATTAGCATAACCATAACTGGAAAATCGAGTTTTCCCCAAACATTGGTATATCGACTTACATACCATTGCAGGAATATGAGATTTAGAACTCCTTGGGCAGCGAAAATTCTCCACAACCAGTGATCTTTAATTTGAATAGCATAATCAATGCCATATGCAGAGATAATTGATATTGGAACAAGCAAACCCAGCCTATATCGTGGATTATCCCACATATCACCACCAGCTCTCAATGACGATAGAAATATCCAAAAGATGAGTAGTGTAACCGTAATAATCCACTTATTTCGCATTTCGTTTTTTTTCTTCGTGACAAACAGAATACTATATAACATCAAAGAAGATAAAATCACCCAACCCGAAGCTCTGAAAATCCCAACTGTCTTCCAAAATGGGATCGAGGGTTCAACGATTGCTGCTGGCAGGACAGGTTGCAACAAACCATAAGTGGTCAAAAATGGAATATGGAAAAATTCCGGTAAAACTTTAAAAATCGCTTGAATCCAGCCCGAATTATTGAGTGTTAATAAAGCATCCCATTTACCGACATCAATAATCCACTTAAAACTTATGTAGCAAAATCCTAATAAAAGAAATAAGGTTAATAGTTGAATTCTTTTTGAAGAGAATTTGCTCTTAAAAAATTCATAATTATCAAAACAGAACCAAAAGAAAGCCAGAAAAATAATAAAAATGCCGATTTTTGCAGAAATTAATAACATCAAACTCGCTACAATGAATCCCATAATAATGTTTTTAATTTGATGAATTTTTGAAGAAGAAACCAACCAGAATAAAATCGCTGAGAGACCTAAAATAAAAGGTTCGCGCATTTGAGAAGCGCTAAATAGAATAGAATCTGGGTAAAACGCATAGATCAATGTTGCAAAAAGTTGAACACGAGGATTCTTTGACAACATAGCCCAAATAAATGGGATACCTATCGCGCTTATAATTGCCGCCAAAAAAAGGATTAAATAAACGTTGTGAAACAAAGGCGAGAATAATTTATAAACAAATGTGCTGATAATTAATAAACCGCCATATTGATCGTAAGTGTTTCCATCAGAAAAGAATTCATTCAAAGCCGTTTTTGAAGTGGCCATATCCCAGGCTTGTAAATCCCGATTGTATGCATCTTTGAATAAATAACCGGCTTTTTGGGTGTCTTCTGCATATCCAATAACTGGAAGACGAAGATCTGCAAATACACCTAAACCTAATCTTAATGAAAATCCTAAAATGATTATCAACCCGAGGGTTCCATTTTTATCGGTTCTATCGAAAATCAATTTTAGTAATAAAAAACCGAAAGTTGTGATGATGAAACTTCCAGGAAAAACGAAAGCGAATGTTTCACCACTTATTTTCCAAAATAAATAGGATAACAAACAGCCACTTATAAGTGAAAATAAAATGGAATTTTGATACTTTTTCATCTAGAAATCCGCAAGACCATTTTTACAGCGATTTATCCAGGAATAACCTTGTGCGTCTAATTTTGCTTGTACAGAAAGACTTTTCGCAATTGTTGGGTGATTGTAAATTTGCAAAACAGCATCCCTCCAGCATAACGAGTCTTCAGAATCACAAAAAATTGCATTTGCAGAATTTAATACCTCATGAAAAACAGGTATATCACTACTGATAATTGGCCGTCCTGAAGCAAGGTATTCGAACATTTTCATTGGAGAACAAAAATCAACCGTGTTACCACCACTGCTTCCTGTGATGCTCTTTTCATATGGCATCAATAAGATATCACCAGCCATTTGATAAAGCGGGATTAATTCATTTTTCACAAATCCGACAATCATGATGTTATTTAGGTTCCTATCAATTATTATATTACGCCAATATGCAACATCATTATCTCTCCCGCCTACCCAAACAAATTGAATTTCTGGTAAAAGGCTGGCTAATTCCACCATTAAATTCATGCCTCTGCCGGCATATAAATGTCCTGTATAAACAGCTGAAAAATTATCCTTAATTCCTATTTTTTTTCGAATTTCAGATGGTGTTTGTTTATTACCATAACGTTCGATATCCACCCCATCTGGTGATATTACAATTTCCCCGGGACTAAATTTGAATTGAAACTCATTTTCATAGCGCTTAGCTAAAGTTTGTGTAATTGGTAAAAAGCGTTTCTTATTTGATGATTTGATGATTGCTTTAAAGAGTTTAGGACCAAAATTCCCTGTGGGTAATTCATGCAATTCTAATAAATAAGTTTTTTTGATCCAATTTAAAAATAATGCAACCTGATGTGTCCATGTGTGAATTAAATCTGCTTTCCATTTTCTCGCATAAATAATCGAAAAGATAGCAAAATCATAACGATGAAGCTTTTTTACCGATTTTATCCAACGGATTTCGAATTTTTCAGTTACCCCATAATTCGACTTTATTTCTTCCCATTCATATTTTTTATTTCCAGGAATAATCAGCAATACTTCATGGCCAATTTGCTTATAAGCCTGACATACCTTTAATACTTGAATACTATTCGCAGTATTAGAAGGGACTTGGCTTGTAGAAATAACAGCTATACGCAATTTATACTTCCTGAGTTGCTGAGATTGGAGATGACTTCGGGATTTGCATCCATCCCAATAAAGAAATTAATCCAATTGAAAATACAAAATATGCACTTAATAGTCCTGCTTGATACAAATATCCAAACTTGGGTACTGTCACTAACATAACAACAATCTTTATCACACCAAAAATTCCCATAATAAATAATGGCGTATTCGGTCGATTAAAAGCCAACAATAGATTTCTATTCCAGAATAATATATTGGCACATCCATATCCAATTAATAAAACGAGTGTGATGGGTAAAGAAGGCAAATACTTGCCATCTTTAATAAATGATAGTAGCCAATCACCCAGTAATATTAAACCTAAAGTACAAGAGCCTGTCCATAACAACGAAATTAATGTAGTTTTTTTAATCAAGTTTCGAAGTGGATTCCATAGTTTTTGAGATATTAAACGATTAATCTCAGGATAGGTTGTTGTAATTAATGTATTAATTGGCATCATTATCGGATTTAAGATGGCTAAACCAAATTTATAGTAGCCAACAATTTCTGATGACCAAAAGTACCCAAACCATAATACTTCACTGTCACGGATTAAAAGGTTCACTGTTCCACTAAGATTTGTCGAAAATGCAAATTTAACAATCTCCCATTTATTTTCGACCTGATTAACAGATTGCGTCCTCCAATCATCGCCTACCAAACTTTTTAGTTGGATTATTCCAGATAAAAATATACCAAAGCCGAAAATAAATTTTCCTACAAGATATGCCAACAGGACCTGGAACAAGTTACCATTAATGATGAATAATACGACTATCCAGATTGCAGTAACTATATTTTGAGCCAAGTTAAATGCTGCGATTGTTTTGTATTTATTCGCTAATTGTAAAATTGCAGTCGATGTTTCAGTCACAAAATTAGCAAGCAATGCCACACCATAAATCATGATCCATTTCGATAAATCAGGATTCTTTAAAATAAATTTTGATGCAAGAGGTGCTGTCAATAGCAGTAATAAATACGCAATAATTGAGGATATAATTTCGGTATAACCGGCTAATTTGATTACTGAAGCAGCCTTATTTTTTTCTCCACTTTCCAAATAAGCCCCACCAAATTTAATGACCAATTCTCCCATTCGAAATGAGAGAAGGCGATTTACATTGGATGCAAACGTTATGATTAAGCCAAGAATCCCATAATCTTTTGGTCCAAGAATGACCGCAGCCAAAATACCTTGAATTGTGGTAAGTCCGCTACTTACTGTGTTGCTACTGAATAAATATGTCGAATTTTGCAAGACTCTATGCATCAATTTGTCGTGTTTAATACTGGCTATAATATTTTTAATATTTCTCATATTGATAGATTAATACCACATGACTTACTATTCAGGGATAAGGACTTTTTTCAATTCTTTGAAAGAATTTTAACTCAAGCAATATTCAACAAAAAAAGGCATATTCTTAATATCGGACATTGTAACTAAGAGTACTCAATGCAAAACAACAATATTTACCATTATCAAAAACCAAATTGTAGATTCCACCAGCAAAATTATTATTAAATGATTAAATGAGCTAGAGCTTGGTAACTTTAGGATTTCCTCTTCCAATTCTTCCTAAAGCATTCCGTGTATCCACAATTAGTTTAGATTTCTCCAATAATTCCGGATAATTGTAAGATTTATGGTTTGTTACAATAACAACACAATCCGAGCTGCTCAATGCGCTATTTAAATCGGTTACAGAATCCATATCCCAATCATCTTGGTGTATATGAGGTATGTAGGGATCGTGGTAATCCACAAAAGCACCTTTTTGTTCCAATAGGTGAATGACATCTAAAGAAGGGGATTCCCTTAAATCGTCAATATCAGGTTTGTATGCTGCCCCTAAAACCAATATTTTGCTACCTTTTACCGGTTTTCCTACAGAGTTCAATGCATCCTGAACTTTTCCAACAACAAATCTTGGCATATTGGTGTTAATCTCAGATGCCAATTCAATAAAACGGGCGTTGTAATTTAAAGATTTTAATTTCCAGGATAAATACAACGGATCGATTGGTATACAATGTCCACCAAGTCCTGGGCCAGGTGTAAACTTCATAAATCCAAAAGGCTTTGTAGCGGCTGCATCAATTACTTCCCACACATCAACTTTAAGACGATCACACATTATTGCCAGTTCATTCACAAGTCCAATGTTGATCATTCGAAAAGTATTTTCGAGTAATTTCGCCATTTCAGCGACTTCTGTCGTAGACACTTGAATTACTGAATCCAATGCTTGTTGGTACCAAACAGCAGAAACATCCGAGCAATCTTCAGTAATACCACCAATCACTTTTGGCGTATTTTTTGTCGTCCAATCAAGTCTTCCAGGATCTACCCGCTCTGGAGAAAAAGCCAGGAAGAATTCCTTTCCAACTTTTAATTTGCAACAATCTTCCAACCTTGGCAAGACCATTTCTCTTGTTGTGCCTGGATATGTACTTGATTCCAACACGACTACCATCCCAGGATGCATATAATTTGATAAAGCTTCTGTAGCTGAAATAATAAATGAAAGATCCGGATCCCCGGTTTTTCGAAGAGGTGTCGGAACACAGATGGATACCGCGTCAACATTTTTTAAAAACGAAAAATCAGTTGTACCTTTTAATTTACCCGCATTTACAAGATCTTCAACTTGCTTGTCAGAAACATCGAGTATGTAACTTTTGCCTTTATTTAATTTGTCGATTTTTTCTTGAATTGGATCGATACCAATTACATCAAATCCTGCTTCTGCAAAAACAACAGCAAGAGGAAGTCCTACATAACCCATACCTAAAACTGCGACTTTTGCTGTTCGATTCGTTAACTTTGATAAAAGTTGATTCTTTATTTCCATAATACCCTCAATCAAGATTTTTTTAATTTTTTTACCAGTTATTTTAATTCAATTAGTTAATTAAAATAATGATAATTGTGTCGGTTGTTCTGTATTTTCGTGTTTCTGAGCGAGATTTTCGATCTTATTCTTTTTTATTTCTTCATCTTTTTTCGTTATTTGATTTAGATAATCAGGTAATTTTGCAAAATCACTCAAAAGTGTATTCTTTAATACCGGCTGATGTAAGGCTGCAGCGGGATGAAACATTGCCACAATTAACCTTCCGTCAATCATTTTGGCTTGACCGTGAATCTGGCTAATTTTTACATTTCCAAAGAACTTAGCCATAGAAAATCTTCCTAGAGTAACAATCACATCTGGATCAATTATTTTAATTTGTTGATCCAAATATTGCGAACAGGCTTCTAACTCAACTTCTTGAGGATCGCGATTTCCGGGAGGTCTACATTTAACAACATTGGTAATAAAAACTTCATTTCTTTTTAAGCTTGCGTTTTCTAGAAGTTCCTCGAGGAATTTTCCAGCTGCACCAACAAATGGGCGACCTTGTTGATTTTCGTGGAAACCCGGACCTTCCCCAATAAACATAATTCGCGAGCTGATTGGACCCTCACCAGGAACAGACAATTTTCGTGAAATGTGTAATTCACAATTTTTGCAAAGAGAAATTTGTTTTGCTATATCAGAAAGCAATTCATTTTTGTCCATGATGACTTCCTCCTCCAATAATGACTTGTCATGTAAATTCATCGAGGCGTTTATTTTCTAATAGTGAAGCAGACATGAGAATTGCATTTTCACGATTGTCCCGATAATATTTTTTCCGAATGCCATCAATTTGAAAACCAAAACTTTCATAAAGTCTAATTGCAAAACTATTGGATTCGCGAACTTCAAGCAAAGCCCGAACCATACCTTCATTTTTTGAGATTGATAATAATTTACCTAAGAAATAAGAACCAATTCTCAAATTCCTATAACCTGTATGAACTGCAAATGTTCCTATATGCACCTCATCAAGAATATTCCAAAATACTGCAAAAGCAAGAATTTTCTCCTTTTCATTTTCATTTACAATACCCACCCAAGGTCGCGAATTCAGATTTTGGTTGATCTCATATTCATATGCATTTTTCGACCATGGATTCGGGAATGATGATTGATCAATCTCCAACACTTTTTGAATGTCAGGTATTTCCATCCTTCTTATATGGAAAAGTGATAATTCCCCTGAATCAATTATATTCACAGCACAGAATCAGCAATATGTAAGTAAATTGGTGCAAGCGAGTCAATTTCATCAAAATCGTTGACCTTATATCTCTTCCAAGCCATTGATGCAAGAAAAGAAGCACGACGAACTGAATGAACCGGGTGACCAAGCACGATATTCCTGCGTTTTCGATTTAAAATCTGTCGATCTTCAGCTGAAAGTTCTCCACAGATATAAGTAGGGCTTTCAATTGAATCCGAAATTTCCTCAATGGAGAGAAGGGTACTTTCTCCATCTTTAATCCAGCTACTTGACTTTAATTTATATTTTCCAACTGCGAATCTGGACCGACCCGCCTGAAGTATCGCAAGTAAGGGAATATTTTTTGCAGGTTGCGCTTGGGCTAAAAAATCAAGTGTTGGGATTCCAATTACAGGAATCCTTAATGAAAGCGCAATACCTTTTACGAGAGATAGGCCAATCCGCAAGCTAGTAAAGGATCCCGGACCCAAGGCAATAGCGCAAGCCTTCAACTCTTTTTTTTGTATTCCACATTGGGAAAATAAATATTCGATTGCAGGAGCTAATTCTATCGTATGGTTATGTTTGGTTTGCCAATTCATTTCACCAATGACCTGGGTACCATCGAATAAAGCGAGACCTACCGATAATGTGGAGGTGTCAACTGCAAATATCATCTACTTAACCTCCAAAAGTTTTTTTACGAAATTCATTTAATATTTCCTTGTAATGAATTCCTTTTGCGGTAAAAACAATGCGCCTTTGGAACTCATCTACCCAAGTCAGGTCAATCCATAAATAGTTTTGGGGTAAAGCAGATCGGATTAACTCTGGCCATTCTATGACTAATGCACCCGTAGATATAATTTGGTCCATATCAAGATCGATTGCATCAATAGCCCCTGATAATCGATAAGCATCCATGTGATGTAAAATACCACCGTCGGCTTTACGGTACTGGTTAATAATAACAAATGTCGGACTGGTGACTAAATCCAGTGATCCCCAACCATTCGCCATACCTTGAACAAAAGTAGTTTTTCCGGATCCTAAATTGCCGGATAGACAAATAACATCACCAATATTTAATGATGAACCCAAACGAGATCCCAACCTTTTCGTTTGATCGGAACTTTTACTAAAAAATTCAACACTATTTGGATCGAGGATTGGCATATATATTGATTATACACGTAACTTAGTTGGATCATCCAAACTTTGTTGAACTTGTTTTGCCAATTCTCTGGCGATTTTTCTTGTTGCTTCAGGTCGCGCTAATTTTTCGGAGTTTTTCTTGAACGCGTTCAATAATTCGGGGTTTTCCAGCCAATTATTTATACAATTTATCATTTTTTCCGGATCTGGAGTCCACACCCCAGCGTTGTTTTTTACCACATAATCCACATTTCCATCTTCTTGCCCAGGCATTTTTGAAAATAAAATCAATGGTAATCCAGCAATAAATGCCTCACTAATTGTTCCTGGACCAGCTTTGGTAATCAAAACATCAGCTGCATGCATGAATTCCGGCATTTCTTTCACAAAACCGTAAATCTTACAAGGAATATTCCAATTCATATTTTCAAGATATTTTTTAAGTGTCTGATTTCTACCTGAAACGATAATCAGTTGGCATTCAAGTTTTGCGTCATTAATCGCGTGGGCGTATTTCTCGATATTACCCATTCCTTCTCCACCCCCTACAAGAATGAATGTCGGAATTTTCTGCTTCCATTTTAATCTTGATCTTAAGATTTCAACATTTTCAAACTGAACCGTATACCGCTCTGCAACAGGCTGACCTAGTACTTTTATTTTTTCTATTGGCAAACCATTTTTTAATGCTTTTTCTTTGGCTGCTTCTGTAGGGACGATAACCAAATCCGCACCAGGATGATACCATGCAGAATGTGTTGATACTAAATCTGTGACAACTGTAACAAAACGGCTAGAAGAAGTAACTCTTGCTCGAAGCAAAGGCGAATTAACAAGCTGATGCACGGAGACAATTAGATCTGCAGGATGATCTTTTAATAATTTACGCAGAGATCTTCTTAAATATGGCCATATTGCATTGTAAAAGATCTTGGTTCGCCTTGTTCCATCACTTACTTTGTACCCTAATTCCCACATTCGAGGCATTCTTGAAAGTGTAGGATATATTTCCGGAGCAAAGTTCAATGGAAGAGGTGCGTAATCGCGAAAAATATCAACCATTGTAAATTCGAACCGACCAGGAAATTCTAATTCGAGAGCCTCAATGATTGCTTCCGCTGCGGATCGATGTCCCCCACCAGTATCTGAGAAAAGGAATAATATTCGAGGTTTATTCGTTGTCAATTTGGTTGCTTCCATATTGTGAAAGAATCTGTTTCAATCGCTTGGAAAGCTCACGCCTTGAAAGTAATACTTTTCTCCCACATTGGCAGCATATCAGTCCGATATCTGCACCCAATCTCACGACTTTCCAATCATAGCTTCCGCATGGATGTGGTTTTTTGAGGCGTAAAACATCATTTAAGTTGAGTTCTGGTAACACGTTTGGATTATACCACCCATGATATAATCCCTAAAAATATGGATAACTTATCTTTTCCTACGATCTTAACGAAACTAATGGTTCTTTTAATATCCTTTCCAGTTCACGAGCTTGCTCATGCCTGGACAGCCAATCATTTTGGAGATGAAACCCCAAAACTACATGGACGATTGACTTTTAATCCACTTGCCCATCTAGATGTAGTAGGAAGTTTGATTTTTCTCGTCTCATTTTTTGGCTGGGCAAAACCAGTCCCGGTAAATCCTTTTGTATTAAAAAGGCATTCAAAATATGCTTATTTACTGGTATCTCTTGCCGGACCTGTTTCAAATCTGATTCTCGCCATAATAGCTTCTATTCCAGTAAAACTTGGACTTATCTCAACTTCAAATGTTTTCGTAAATCAAGTTCTGTTTTATTTCATATTTTTTAATTTGATTTTAGCAATTTTTAATTTGATCCCATTATCACCTTTGGATGGTGGAAAAATATTGGGTCAACTCCTCCCTTTTAATTTTCAAGAAGGTTTTGCGAAAATCGATCAATATGGCCCAGTTATCCTTATGGTGCTTCTCTTTGTTTTACCGATGACCGGGTTTGATCCCTTAGGGTCAATCATTAATCCCATCTTGACTTTTCTCTTTAATATCCTAACAGGAGCATAGTTATGTCAGTGCAATTAACTGTAATCGGACTCAATAAAATCGGGGTTTCTATTGGATTGGCATTAAAAGAAAATCCACAGCTAATAACACGATTTTGTCATGACAGGGATTCATCAAAACATAAAAAAGTGCTTGAAATGGCTGCATTCGATCAGGCACCAGGGAATATTATTTCTGCAATCGAAAATTCTGATATTGTGATTCTTTCAGTCCCCGTTGATGAAATACGCGATACTCTTGAGATTATTTCTCCAAAATTGAAACCTGGGGTTGTCATAATGGACACATCCCCGGTAAAAGTCGGTGTCTTAAAATGGGTAAATGAAATTTTGCCTGAAGATAGCTACTTTATCTCGTTTCATCCAACCCTTAATCCAAAATATTTTTCAGAACAGAGTATGGATATTTCGTATGCCCATGAAGATCTTTTTAAGAATTCTTACATCATCATTGCAAATTCTTCAAAGACAGAAGGTGATGCAATTAAATTAGCATCAGATCTAGCGAAAATTATTGGTTCTTCACCTTATTTTGCTGATCCAGTAGAAATTGATGGAATTATTGCAGGCACAGAAATCCTCCCAAGGATACTACCTGCTGCTTTTATTCAATCAATCGTTAGTCAACCTGGCTGGAAAGAAACACAAAAAATTGCAGGCACCACGTTTTTCGGATTGTCCGAATTTGTTAATCTCCAACAAGAAAGAGAGGTTTTCGGCGTTTCAATACAAATTAACAAAGAAAACACAATACGGATAATCAACAATTTGATGTACTCATTGATCGATTTTCGCGATTTGCTTGAAAGTGAAAAATGGGATGAAGTTGAGAGGTACATTAAGTCTGCAAAAGAATCCCAAGCCGAATGGAAAATCAATAGAGAACGAGCAAACTGGGATAACCTGAATGATTATTCAGAAGTTCCTTCATCTGGAGATTTTCTACTTAAAATGATTGGTTTTGGAAAAAAAAGAAAAAAGTAAAAAATTGAAATCAAAATGCTATTGCTATATGTTGCAATGCTCAAATCACGCCTATTATACCGGCTGGACAACGGATATTTCCCGAAGAGTAAAACAACATCAATCAGGTAGAGGCTCAAATTATACAAAAATGAATTCACCGGTCGAACTGGTGTATTGGGAAACCCATAAAACAAACCAAATTGCCAGAAAACGTGAAATTTCCATAAAAAAAATGACTCACCAAATGAAAAAAAATATTGCTCATGGTAATAATCACGTCGAAGATGACACTAAAAATTTTGCGAAGTATGAATATTTTGTATCTTCACCGGGTCGTGTAAATCTCCTAGGCGAACATGTCGATTACAACGGCGGACCTGTACTACCGGTAGCCATTGATCGCTCTGTCTCTTTATGGGCCAATAAGCAAGATGATGAATTGTTTAGCATCAAAACGATTGATCTAAATCTTGAAGTAATTTTTTCTTTGGAAAGTCTTGAAAGAAAATTGGATATCCATGGTGCAAGAATGCCCGATTGGGCATTATATCCTGCCAGTGTTATTTGGGCAGCAGTCAAAAATCAACTGACAGTCAGTGGATTTGATGCAATTTTTTCTTCGAATGTTCCAATTGGTGCCGGATTGAGTTCATCTGCGGCTGTAGAAATTGGATTTGCAGCACTATTGAGGGAAATTTGTAATTGGCAAATAGATGACACTCAACTAGCACTTTTATGCCAGACTGCAGAAAATGATTATGTGGGTGTAAATTGTGGCATCATGGATCAATTTGCTTGTGCAAATGGCGTTGACAACGCTGCCTTGTATCTAAACACATCTTCAATGAAATGGTATCCTGTACCTTTACCTGAGGATGTCATCTTAATTATTGCCGATTCAAAGGTAAAAAGAGCCCTCGCTTCTTCTGCATATAACGAACGGCGAGAATCCTGCAACCAAGCTTTAAAAATAATGAGGCAATATCTTCCAACAATAAATTGTCTGGCTGATATCAATCCGGACCAATTGAAAAATTTTGGTAAATCATTATCAGAAGTAACATATAAAAGAGCAAAACATGTCGTTGATGAATGTCAAAGAGTTGAGCAAGCTGTGGAATTCCTAAAAAATGGTGATATTGTATCTTTTGGACGATTAATGCGCGAAGGACACGAATCCTTACGAGATTTATACGAAGTCAGTATTCCAGAAATTGATATTCTTGTGGATTTAGCTAATCAATCTCAGGATTGCTTTGGATCCAGGCTAACCGGTGCCGGATTTGGTGGATGCACAGTATCAATTGTTACAAAAGAAAAATCCGATGAATTTATCCAATATTTAAAATCAGGTTATTTTAAACTTACTGACAAAGATATCAATGTCTATAAATGCAAAGCACGAACTGGCGTATTTGTTGAATGGCGAAAAATAAACCAGTCACAAAATTGAGTCGAAGAATTCATACTCGTAAAAATACTATTTGACTATAATGGTTTTCAATTCAACAATTCTATGGAGGTCCGAATGAAAGTCGTTGTAGATCCGGATGTTTGCTTAGGGTGTGGGGTTTGCGAAAGTATTGCACCGGATATTTTTATAATTCGGGATGAATTGTTTGCACACATCATCATGGATCCTGTTCCTGAGACGATGAGAGATATAGTCGATGAGGCGATTGCTGAATGTCCTGAACAGGCAATCACACTACTCGATTAACATATTTCTATAATAACAGCAATTTTAAAAACGATTTTACTCAAAAAATAAAGGTAAATTCCCTAAGGAAATAATTTCTGGCCAGTCTTCCGGATCACCCTCAGTGAAGATTGCGACTTCTCCAACAACCTCTGCTTCGGCCATATCCAGTATTTTTCGCATCCCTTCCAATGTCGATCCAGTACTGATCACATCATCAACGATGAGTACTTTTTTGTGATACATTGATCGGCGATCTTTTTCATCTAAGATGAGTAGTTGTGGCGACCCAGTCGTGATTGAATTCGTTTGCACTCTTAATGCTTCTCCCATATAGGGTTTATAAGATTTTCTTAAGACGATGTAATTTATACCTTTAATCACCGCCATCGCATGAGCTAATGGAATACTCTTCGATTCTGCAGTGAGGATCAAATCATAATCAACTTTTTCTAATTTTTTCATTAATTCTTTTGCGCTAGCTTCGACCAATTCAGTGTCACCCAAAATATTAAGGACAGCAATATTCAATCCGGGTTTTACCTCAAACAAAGGCAGTTCCCGTTTTATTCCAGCAATATTTACAAGATGAGTCTTCCGTTCCATTTTAGCTCCAGGAAATCAAATAATTTTCAATTTAGAAGTTTATCACAATTCAGTCTGACAGTTATCAAATAAAGAGGTTTTGTAGCCGCCAAGTAGTAGAGTCCTAATCCAGCCAAGTTAAAATGTCCTATTAGAGGACAGAGCAGATGAAATGGACAATAGCAATGACACAGGAAGAATTGAAACGGAAGACAATCATAGATCAAGCCATTGAAAAAAGGATAACGCAAAAAGAAGGGGCTGAAAAGCTTAGAATCAGTGAACGGCATTTTCGGCGAGTGCTAAGAGATTTCCGAAATCAAGGAGATGTAGGCCTGGTATCCGGGCACCGCGGGAAACCCAGTAATAATCGCATGAAAGAAGCCAGGCGAGCGAAAATTGTAGAATTCATAAGAGATCCGATCTATGAAGGATTCGGGCCGACTTTGCTCAATGAGAAGCTGGCGCAATCTAAAGGGATCCACATTAGCCCAGAAAGCCTGCGTCAAATCATGATAGAAGAACAAAAACACATTCCCAAAATGAAAAAAAGAAGATCCCACATCTTCCTCGCGACCGTCGCGAGAGACGCGGAGAACTGGTTCAAATCGATGGCTCCTACCATGCCTGGCTGGAAGAGCGTGGACCCAAAGCCTGTTTGCTCCTGTTTGTGGATGATGCCACCAGTGCGGTTCTGGCCGCAAAATTTGTGGATCACGAAAGTTTTTACGCTTATGGCGAACTCTGTATGTCCTATTTTCGATCGGTTGGGTTGCCGGTTGCCTTCTACAGCGACAAATTCAGCGTTTTTCGCGTCAATTCACACGCAAGTACCCATAAAGAGGCCGTCACGCAATTCACCCGCGCTTTGACTTCTTTGGGCATTGACCTGATCTGTGCCAATTCCCCCCAAGCCAAAGGACGGGTTGAGCGTGCCAATCAAACTTTTCAGGATCGCCTCGTCAAAGAATTACGTCTCCAACGGATCAATAATTATCAGGATGCCAATCTCTATTTACCTGCCTTTTTGAACTTCTACAATCTGAAATTTGCGGTTTTACCCCGCTCTACCACAGATGTCCATGTGCCTTTAGATCCAAATCTGGATCTGGGCTTCCTCTTCGCCATCCACGATACCCGCACCATCACCAAAGATCTTCAGATCCATTTCAATAGCGTCACTTACCAGATTGTTACAATTCGCCCACCTCAACATTTGATTGCCCGTGAAGTCCTCATTATTCAGGATCGATCCGGGGCTGTCTCGGCTTACTTGAACCACCAATTGCTCACCCTCTCAATGACCCACAAACAACCTAAACTTGCCCGTATCGTTTCCAGTAAATCCTCGCAGCCGTATTCTTATACACCGCCTGTTGATCACCCCTGGCGTTCTTATGGCAAAAAACTGAACGGTAAACCTGTCCTTATTTCTGATTTTTAGGACATTTCTACTTGGTTTGCTTTAGGACATTTCTACTTGGTCTTGACACAAATAAAGAGGTTTTTTGGCTATAATGAAAACAGTTTAAAAATTTTACTAATAGTGAGGTATTGATGAGCATTTTTAATAAGAAGCGGTTGGACAACCAAACTTTCAAACTTGATGTCGATCGAATGCGTCGTGGGTGGTATACAGACAAGTATTTTGCAAACATCACCATTATGCTAGAAAACCTCACCAACGAAAAATATGCTTTTATCGGAGATAA
>PHBS01000031.1 GCA_002841995.1 Chloroflexi bacterium HGW-Chloroflexi-8 | reverse complement strand
TGATAAAAGAATTGCCGAAGGAATCATTGCTCTTTTTACGCGAGCATAAGCCATACCATCGAATTTAATATCGTCACTATAAATGGCTTTACCCGTGACTTTATCAAATGCATCTGGGCGTTGATATGCCTGCCCGACTATTCTTTTCGAATCATGTGCAACTTCAATTTCAGGCATTTGAATCGGTAATCCTTGCGATATATTTTCTGAAGCTGCTTGAATAGCACCAATGATGCTTGGATAACCTGCACATCGGCACAATGTGTCTTTGAGAGCATATTTAATCTCATCAACACTGGGTTTGGGATTACTTTCCAATAATGCATAAGAAGTCATAATTTGACCCGGAATACAAAAACCGCACTGAACTGCACCATATTTTACGAATGCATCTTGCAATGGATGTAAGATGTTTTTTCCTCCTTCATCCACTGTAGACAAACCTTCTATAGTCACGACACTTTTTCCATTAACTTTTACAGCAGGATAATTGCATGACAAAACAGCTTGACCATCAATTACGACGGTACAGGCACCACATTCAGATTCATTACAACCAATTTTTGTTCCTAATAATCCCAAACGATTTCTTAATAAATCAGAAAGCATTTCGCCTTGTACAACGTCAATGCTTATTTTCTGGTTGTTGACAATGAAATCAATTCTATTTGCTGACATTTTTTTCCATTGTCCTTTCCCATGCTAAATTAACAACTAATCTCAATAAATCCTCAGCAAGTTCATAACGATAATCTGCCGTAGCGCGCCTCTGGCTGGTACGGAATTTTACTGTTGAGCGAATTGCATCGATTGCTATATCTAGATTTTCATCGCAAAATTCTTTTCCTCTTAATTCCATTTCAACACCAATTGCTCTGGATGGAACTGGACCCGATGGGCCAAAAACGATCCGGATGTCTTCTATGAATTCATGAGTTCTTTTAATCCAGACGGCACAATTAAGAATTGGTAAAGCTACTCCTTGAGGTCGCATAATTCTACGAAAAGCAGATCCTTCGCAAGGCTGATGGTTATTAATCAAAAATCCAATAATTAATTCATTGTTTTGGAGTGTTGTTTCACCCGGACCTTTAAAGAGTGACAAAATTGGTCTGTCTTCAATAATTCCGTTTGCAAGAATTGTTGCCGTTGCATCCATGGCGACCAGCGCAATCATGCCGTCTGCTGCGGGTAACGCATGTGCCACGTTCCCTCCCAAGGTGGCAACATTTCTTACCTGCGGACCTCCAATTAGCCCTGTTGCCTCTGAGATGGCCATGGCATTTTTCATAACCAATTCCGATTTCGTAATGATGCTAACCGGAACAGCAGCACCGATGAACATCGTTTTATCACCCGATATTAGATTTCGTAATTCAGGAATCTGGTTAACATCCACCAGACGGTGATATGGATCCCGTCGGCCTTGTTGGATTTCAAGAAGCAAGTCTGTTCCACCAGCAATAAAATGGCTTGTGTCAATCGGATCCAAAATCGAATTCTTCGCTTGTTCCAAAGATTCTACAATTAAGTATTCTTCCCAAATCTTCATTCGGTGGCTCCTATTCCACTGGCGGCACTTTTCGACGGTTTCCCGGAACCGACGCCGGCTCATCATAAAAAACCGACCACCGAATCAATATTATTCATTATAATCATTTTTTAATGAATTACATCAGGCAAATCCTTGACAAAGTCAATCCATAATGAGGAATTTTTTTGGTTGTTTTCCAGATTGCTTTGAAATTAACAATCTGCAAACTAAATTGCGCGATTATTTGCTTAAGGGTATACTCCCAATATTATTTTTAGGGAATTAATTAAAAAAAATACATGGCAGAATTATTAAAAAGTATTTTAACTTTAGATTATAAGGTTACACAAAATATAAAAAACAAGAAAATTCCAAAGTGGCTTTGGAATCTATCGACTTTTTTTGCTCACTCCGGTGATTCCTGGTATTGCCTGGGTGTTTTATTAATCATATGGTTATCAACAAAAGGTGAATGGCACCAAATAAGTGCAGCTTTAGGTTCAGCAACCTTTTTATTGGCGATTGTTGTTATCGCCATAAAATTTAGTGTCAAGAGAAGAAGACCTGAGGGTGATTGGGGAGAAATCTATCGAAGCACTGATCCTCATTCCTTCCCATCCGGACATGCGACCAGGGTATTCTTCCTGGCTTCCATGGCATGGGGAATCGCACCACTTTGGTTTGCGATTGCACTTTCGATCTGGGCACCTTTTGTATCAATATCGAGAGTAATGACCGGTGTTCACTATGTTTCGGATGTTGTTGCAGGAATCATCATAGGCTGGGGATTGGGAAAACTTGCCCTTTTGATTCTTCCGTTTATCATGCACTTATTTCCTTTTATTTTTTAATCTTTTAGAGAAAAATCATCTTATTTAGGCAGAATTCTCACCTGATGGACGCTGAACAATGGATTTGGATTGAAAGTCAAAACCTGTTCACCGGCAGAGAAACTCCAATCCCCATCAGATAACGATACATTAAATCCCCTTGGATAATGAAAATCGGGGACAAAAATCTCCACTTTTTGATCATTCGCTTGGTGAAAACTCAGAAAATATTCTCTTCCAGAAAGATTAAACCATTGTTTTATGGGTTCGCCCATTAATGATAAACAATAGGGGCGAATAATCGCGGCCAATGCTCTGCCACCCGAATAAATATCATCTTTATTCTTTTGTTGATCTCTGGAAAAAATGGAAAGATCTTCATCATTCCACAAATCACCTCTTTCGTTGGAATTATCTGATGTGTAATTCCAGATGGTCGAGTGCAAAAACAGTGACTCAATAATCTGATAATAGAGATCCAGAGCTTGAATTTGGTGAGAAAAATCACCGTTTTTATAGGACTTCTTCTGATTCATATCAAAAGGTATACCAAATTCACCGATCAAAGTTGGTACTCCACCAAGTCGGCTAAATGAGTCTTTTTGAATTTGTCCAATTTGTTTCAAAAAAAGATTTTTAACTTTATTTTTTCCAAATACTAGTTTTTCGGTTTCTACGTCGAGCGTGAAATTCTTGCGAAAATTCTTGGTATGTAAAGTCACCCCATCATACCAATGGTTGGCATTGACGATATTTGAGGCATCTTCTGAACTCCAGACTGGAATGTGCGATTGCGGTTCACTTTCAATGAAAATAATTGCATCCGGATCAAACAATCTTACTGCCGTACTAAAACGGTTAATAAACGGTTTGAGATAATCTACATTAAAATCAATGCTTTTTCCATTAACCTGAGTGAAATAGAAAGGATTGATCAAAGTCGGATTTCCTTTATCATCGTATGTCCAAACACCTTGTTTTTTCCAAACACACTCGACATCTTTCTGCCAGGCTGATACTTTATTAATATTAAGAGTACGGAAACCAACCCGTTTCAAGCTAAAATAGCCTGTTTTCCAGACTTCAACTACCTGTTCAATACCTACACCAAGATTCAAGGATTGCCAAGGTGTTGGCATGTCTCCCATTTTTAACAATCCATAATTTTTCCGTAAATCCTGCCAACCAATCCAACCGCTGGAAGGCTCATTAAGACTCCCATACCCGATAACATGATCAAATTTCTTTAATTTTTTCACTAATTGCTGGATTGCAGCGAAATAGTGGTTTTGTAAATAATCCTGAGCGGTCTCACCGTCAATCAAAAAGCCTGGAGCGAAATCATTTCCCCCAAAGAATAATGTCCACATCGTAGCCGCAGCCAACTTGTAATTATTTGTTGGCCAAACCATTGATGGAAAGGGATCCCCAATAACATTATGAATAATTGCAGCACCGCAATCGTTCAGATTCTCAACTTGAAAACCAACTTTTTCTAGTGTCCAAGCTGGTGCCCCATCTCCACCACAAAAACGGCTCCAAACGTCTTGATGAGGGTCTATGAATAAGGTGAATCCGTACTCACCTGCTTTTATAATGATCTGTTCAAGATAATCTAAATAATCCTGATCATAAACTTCTGGTCCAGAGTGTTCAATTGCTTCCCAAGTTACAATAAATCTCAAGAAATTAAAACCCCAGGCACGAAGGCGATTAAAATGTTCATCCGCCTCTGCTAATGGAAAAGGTCTTCCAACAAAAGATATGTCTTGATGATCAAAAAAGCCTTGAAAATTGTAAGTTGCACCATCTGGTATGGTTGGCACTTTGCTACTACCCCCAAGATTGACACCTTTGAAAAATATTTTGCGATCATCCCTATCAACGAAAAATGTATTGTGTACCTTATATTTTTTCATGTTTGACCCTATTAAAAAAACAATAAAATTATTTCGATTTTATTATGGCATAGTTTATAGAAAATTATTGACCGAAATCAATCTGTCTAGTATGCTTATTATTGGGAGTGATAAGGTCCCGGTGGGCTTCTCGGTCTTCAAAACCGGTGGCGGGCTGTCATGCAGGTCGCGGTGGGTTCGACTCCCATTCATTCCCGCCTGAACAAAAAACGAAGGATTAATCTTCGTTTTTTGTTTTAATTTCAAAACGCGGTATGATAGGTCTTTACAATTTATCACAAATTCGATCAGCAAGTTTTTAAGTTATCTTTTGAGACTGAGAGATTTTACAGGTGAAGGATGGATCAAGACTTACTAACATTTTCGGATATTGAAGATCTAAAAATTTCAAATATCATTCAAAAATACTTTAATGTTTCAGACAAGACTTTTGGTAGTTCGAAGGATTTTTGGAAATATCGTTTTAGGGGATATTTACGGAATAATGATAGCGAAACAGCTTTTGATTATTTCGAAATTCAACTGGCGGAATTTGGTTTGCATCCATTGTTCAGAATTGAAAAGGATCAACAAATAGTCTACCTGGTACAAAAAGTACCTCAACCATCTCCTTCTAACCGAAAAATTAATTTACTGCTCTTCATTCTGACTTTAATTTCAGTCTGGTTTACAGGTGGTTTGATGACCATCGACTCCTTGGATCAAGGTTTTACGCCTACTGTTATTAAAGCAATATTATTGGATGGGTGGCCATTTGCTGTCAGTTTACTGGCTATACTCGGTGCTCATGAAATGGGCCATTACTTCGCTGGGCGTTATCACAAAGTAAATGTAACCTTACCATATTTTATTCCCCTGCCAATCATAAGCCCATTTGGGACAATGGGAGCGTTCATAAATATGAAAAGTATCCCAAAAAACAAGAAACAATTATTCGATATAGGGATAGCTGGACCATTAAGCGGATTGATCGTTGCAATACCGGTCTTATTTGTTGGACTACTCCTATCAAAAGTTGAGCCTTTACCAACCTCATTAACCAATGGCGTGGGTTTGCAAATGGAAGGAAATTCCATCCTTTATCTCCTTATGAAGTTTATCGTATTTGGCCAGATCCTGCCTCAACCTGCCAGTTATGCCGGCTTATCTCCAGCAATTTATTGGATCAAATACTTTTTTACAGGGCAGCCATTCCCATTTGGAGGAATTGATGTCATGATTCATCCTGTGGCTTGGGCTGGATGGGCTGGATTATTTGTTACCTGCATGAATTTAATTCCAGTCGGTCAATTGGATGGCGGACACATTTTATCTGCGATATTTGGACCAAAATCTCGAAAAATTTATAATATCATGTTGATAGGCATGATATTGTTGGGATTTGGCTGGAATGGATGGTGGTTTTGGGCAGTCTTATTATTTTTCTTAAATCGAGCACCTTCACAGGTTTATGACGAATTTACAACCTTAGATAAAAGAAGAAAGATGATTGCGGTATTATTATTGATAATATTTATTCTCGTATTTATACCAGTTCCAATTTTAATAGCTTCCTAGCCTTTGCTGTTCATAGTCGAAATTATCTTGCCATCCAAATTAATATAATCTCGCATCGCATGAACAGTCAAACAGGAATGCGCTGGTAAAATACAGATGATATCTCCGACATGAAAATTATCGATCTCATTTTCATAAAATCTAATAACACCATGTTCTTGACTTACAGATTTCAAATACCCGACCGAATGGTTAGCGTCCCATCCATTATCCATAATTGGCACAACAATTCCATAAGCTAAGGTCTCATCATCCAATTTGACTGAATCTTTAGAAAAATGAATTGCGCCACCATAAATGACGGCTTCCTGGCGATCTTTGTGAATCGATACAACAGGACAAGCAACACATAAAGCAATATTCTCCATCTTGCACATGCCAGCCTGGAATTGTTGGACATCATAGAACAAAAAATTTCCCGGACGAAATTCATCAATCTCGCCAAAATCCTCAAGGATTGAGGCAGATGGGGTATCCCCAACCGAAATTTTTATTTTCTCCAATTGCATTGACTCCAAAAAGCCTTTGATGCTTTTCAATCGATCCAGGGCTTCAAAATAGATATTTTGAATTTCCTGAATTCCTTGTGCATGGTAGGTATTCCCCGAATGGGCTAACAATCCCAATAAATTCAGGTTTTTGGTCGAATTGATATATCGAACTAGTCTCTCTATTTCATCCGTTGCATTCCAGAGGATTCCTGTTCTCCCTGCTCCAACATCGATTTTTACCCAGATTCCAACCGAATTGGTGAGTGATTTTTCCAAAGTTTGAGCGGTTTCCAGGGATTCAACTAATAATGATAACTTTATTAAGCGAGATAATCGCGATATTGATTCAATTTCAAGTATGTTTACTGGGAAGGCAATTAATATATCTTTCCAGCCAGATTGAGCAAAATATTCCGCCATTTCTACTGAAGATACAGTAATTTGGTTGATTCCTCGTTCTCGAAACCATTCCCCTATTTCAGCAGATTGGTGTGTCTTAAAATGAGGTCGAAAGATGATTTGCTGTTTCTTTAGCTTTTGAATCAATTTATCAAGATTATTCTTTGCTATATGCTCATCCAGCAATAAAGTAGGGTTCTTAATAAACGATAGAGTTGCCATTTAAAAGTATCTAAGGAAGATAGCCGAAGAAAAGCTGATGGCCATAAGCAAAATGGATTATTCCATAAGGACTGACAGTAAATGCAGTGATCGGTCCTTCCGGTTTGGCTACAGCACCAACAAAATTTGGACGGATTTGTTTTTGCATATTTAACGCCAAACTAAAATGATAGACCGCTGAATTTAATCGATCCATAAAGAAAATAGATGGGTCTGGTGGTTGGGTAGTTTGAACTTGAGAAAAATCAACACCTGTGACTACATCTGTTATTGAGCGTGTCTGACCCTGTTGGATAAATCCATAACCAATACTTTGGATGCAATTTATTTCTGCGATGCCGATCGAACAATTCATTAGTTCCCCTGTATTGCGCACCAGGAACAACTGATCATCGTAAATTGCCATATCATTAATATTTATTAGATTTTCCGGTATGTTTCCACTAAATATTGACTCCGGATTTTCATCGAATTTTAGACCATTTGCTGGTAAACGATAAAGGTCTCGGGTTTTTTCATCCACATCCAGAATATAGATGCTGTAACCATTGAATGCGATTGCTTTTATCTGTCCCCATCCCATTTCAGGAAGATTGAGTTTTATTGCAGTTGGAGCTTTGTTTACAGAACAAAGTAATAAATTCCCACCCCGATCGATACCTATAACCACTGCATTTAAGGAATTACTGATTGTAATGGATTCGATATCTACCAATTCATGTACTACTGTTTGTTCATAATTTCCGGGTCCGCAGATAAACGAAGTGTCTACATCATAATCATTATTTGTAAAAACCAATCTGATTACCCTACCGGTTCCTTCGTCAAGAGCATATAAATCTTCGCTGGTACTAACGATCATCCTATTTATTTGAATTCGTCGATCTAATCCCCCGGCGATTGTATTTTGAAGTCGGATCCTTGTTACTCCCTGTAAATTGTCTAATTCATCCTGAATAATCGATCGCAATTCATCGGATGTCTCAGTGGTACCATATTTTTCAGCTTCATCCAAAAACAACAATGCATCTTGAAAAATTACGACACGTTTAGTAACATCTGTTTCCGAATTCGCCTGGATCACCAACTGATTTGCCTGGAACACAAATTTGTCATGCTGCTCAACTCGACCACTTCGGAAGTAAACTGTCATGGAAATGGCTACCACCAGAATTGGAACGAGTATCGCCATAAAAAACATACTCGTTGAAGATAAAGTTGTACCTGTATCTTTTGAGGAAGGATTGGTTCTGGAAATTAATTTCGCGGTATTTTCGGATAATGATTTATTAATTTTTTCGGAATTACTCGTTATTTTAACAAGTAATAATTTAAATGAATTTAAGAAACGGATAAGACCTGTTCGGTTAATGATGGGTTTTCTGGGTTCTTCAAATGCTTTTACGTCCGTATCGGAGTTAGTTATTTGCCCTCGATCATCTCCTGATTGGCTTGTTACTTCTCTGAATTGGGATTTATTGGAAAGCGATGTTTCAATTTTCTCCCCTTTGTCCAGCGTAACACCCCGTTCAATCCTGGGTCGAGATCTCAAGTTGTCTTCTTTTCTTGAATAATCTTCCTGTAAGAAAGGAGGGGTTGGGATTTGATCCTTTGAAAGATAATCAGATAATTCGGTTGAAAGCATTCCAGAATCAAGTTTTGGTTCATCTACTTCATTGACAGGAGAATCATCCGTGTTTAATGGGATAATTTCCTTTATTTCAGATTCTTCACTTTTTAAGTTTTCTTGCAAATCCCCAACTGAAGTAGATAGTAGAGTCTGATTTTCGAGCTTTAATTGATGGACATTACCAGAGCCCGTCCTAACTTGAAGGATAATAGCAGAGAAATCCTGATTTTGTTTTTGTAAGAGAGTTTTTCTAAGATGACTTATTGATATCCTTGGGTCCTCAGTTAATGTTTCGATTGTCCAAGTTGAAGGTGCACGATCACAAAGGATAATACGATCACCACTTTGAAGTTCGGCATGAAAAAATTTAAATTTAACAATTTTTGAGACTCCAAGTCCCTGACTACCGCTCACTTTTTCGTCGAACTGATAGGAGTGAATTTTGCTGATAACAAATGCTGAAGGACTGCCACAATGAACAAAATATGCTTCATTATTTCTAAGCACTAAAAATTGAAAAGAGCCATTAATGATCTCTCGAATATTTTTGGATAAATTGTATTTGATCAAAAGCTCATTAAGAAATTCGCCACTTTTTCTTGTGACAGTAGTAATCGGACCATTGGTTTTAAAGTAAAATTTGTTTGTTTTTTCCAAAAACTCAAATACAACCAATTCTTCATCGGTGTCTAATTTTCGATAGGAAGAAAATTTTAAAATTATGACGTCATTGAGTCTGGTTCGGGCAATTTTCCGATCGGATGTACCCACCAGATATCCGGAAACATTCGTATATTCGGTATTATCTCTCACGCTGAATGGATAAGTATATAAATCAAACAAGCGATTAGATTCCTTCCATAATCATCTTCAAGCACAATTATAAAGTAGATTTAACATTTTCAAATTATTGATGGTACGCCTTTAATTTTGATGTTTAATTCTCTTTTTCAAACTATTTACGTCGTTAAAAATTAAAAAAAAATAATCGTATAATGGATTCGTTCTTAACCAAAATGTAGAATTTTTCGTTAGAGGAGGACATCTTTGAGTCTGGAAAATGAAGCAATTTCGGTAGATGTTGGTCTCCGGTTAAAAGAATTAAGAGAAGGTAGAAGAATATCCATGCGCGAATTAGCCAGACGAAGTGAACTCTCTGCGAACGCTTTGAGTATGATTGAAAGGAATCTTACTTCTCCCTCTGTTAGCACATTAAACAAGTTATCAATTGCGCTGGAAGTACCCATCACTGCCTTTTTTCGAAATGAGCCAGAAAAAACGATGGTGGTTTTCCGAAAGGCAGATGAACGCCAACGGGTACCTTTTTCCAGAGGATTATGGGAAGGACTGGGGGGCGAATCTTTTGCAGGTAGGGTGGAAGCATTTTTATTAACTCTTGAGGTAGGTGGCTCCAGCGGACCTTATGGCATGCTTCACACTGGACATGAATTTGTGTATTGCTTGAGGGGACATTTGGAGTACGAAGTATCAGGAAATCTTTACAATCTCGAAGGTGGGGATAGTCTCATTTTTGCATCCAAATTATTGCATTGTTGGAAAAACGTCGGTAAAACTGTTGTGAATGCAATTATCGTAATATCTGGTTTTGAGGAAAGCGACCATCCATCTGAGCACCATATCACTTCCACTCAGATCCGAAATGGCAACGATCAAATAATCAACTAATTTGATTTTTCTAATTAATTCGAAAATGGACGTCAATAATGAATGATTTTCGTTAATTATTTTCTAGTCTAACACCGTGCCCCCTGACAGTGATTAGAAATTGGGATTCTGGCGCAAGGACGTTTAATCTTTCCCGTAATCTTCTGATCAAAGCATCAAGTGCTTGTTCGGACACACCTAATGCACGATCATTACCCCAAATTGTAGTTACCAGTTCGGATCTGGAAACTACTTTTCCCTCTTGCTCGTACAATAATTGAAGCAGTCGAAATTGAGGTGCAGATAAAGGTGGAATCAATTCATTTTCACCAACCCAGACTCTCCTGGATTTTACATCGAGCGTAATTGATGGGTTCTTTATTTTTTTTGATGTATCGATCAAAGGAATTTGTTGATCCAAAGGTAAAGTAGCATCAGAACTTAAATAATAAAAGTATTGAATCAGCGAGATTTGGATGATATCGCCATCTTTTAGAATAATAGGACCATCGATTTGTTCCCCATTACAAAAAGTTCCATTTTTGCTTCCAAGATCCTCTAGAATAATCCCCTCGTGTGTAATGGCTATTCTTGCATGAAATCGGGATACCTGACGGTCAGGAATTACGATGCTACAATCCTGATCACGGCCGATATGAATATCTTTTTCGATTGCCCACCGTTGACCATCTAAAGGTCCACTTTGAGCAATTAACACAGGAAATTCAGCCAATGGACGATTCATATTCCCTCACCATCAGTAATTGGAGCAATGGATGTATAAGGGTATAATATATCAAAGAAACGCCGATTTGTAAAAAATAATTGATACACCTTTCAGCCATTTTGTGAGAAGAAAAAATGCCGCTCCCATTAAAGACCGGAGATATATTACGCGGTCGATATAAAGTAAATAAGATTATAGGCCAAGGTGGTTCTGGTTCAATTTACCTTGCTAATGATTTGCGATTAATAGGTCGGCAATGTGCATTAAAAGAAGTTGAGCACGACCGCACCTTATCTGAAGAATTAATGAAAGAAGCCAGAGAACAATTCTTAAGAGAAGCAACTGTATTGGCTCGGTTGGATCATCAAAATTTACCAAAAGTATCAGATTTTTTTTCTATCAACTTCCGTGATTATTTGGTTATGGATTTTGTTCCTGGTGAAGATCTTAGAACTCTAATGCTCGAAGCCAAGAGAAATAACGAATTTCTAAATGAAATCGATGTGTTAAATTGGATGAGTCAATTATCCGACGCATTAATATACTTGCACGAACAAAACCCGCCTATATTACATCGCGACATCAAACCGGGAAACTTAAAATTAACTCCTAGTGGATTGTTAAAATTGGTAGATTTTGGTTTGGTTAAAGTTGCTGTGCCTGGAGAAATTACAATTACAATCGTCCAGGGTCAAGGAACAGCGCTCTATACACCATTAGAACAATACGGTGGTGACTCCGGTCACACGGATGTGCGCAGTGATATCTATTCGATGGGTGCTACGATGTATCACCTTTTGACGAACACAAATCCTGCAGATGCCAGAAGTAGATTTTTATCCCCAAAATCCTTGACACCTCCGCGGATGATAAATCCAATGATCAGTATTCGTACCGAAAAAGCAATCTTATGGGCTTTAAGCCTTCATCCTGACGAGAGACCAGAAAATGTGCGTCAGTTTCACCAAAGCTTAGTTGGTGACCGACCATCAATCACAAGACCTATTAATAAGAATAAGTCTGTTGCAGACATCTTAAAATTATTACCTGAGAGAATCCTGGTTTGGGCATTAATCATCTTACTTTTTTTTAGTTTCATGCTTTCGATTAGTAATTAACCTCTGGAATGATTAGCCGAGTTTCTGTTATACCAGATCCACGTAACGAACCAACCAAAAAGAATTCCTATGACACTTAATGCAAGAATATCAACTGATCGATATTCTAAAAAGATTTCTTTCTGAGAATTGATTTGAAACAAGACAATAATATAGGAAATATTACCCCCAATAATGCCAAATAAAATCCACCGAACAACCCACCTTAAAGGCAACTTGTTTCGAAAAAATAAGAAAAATGAGCCACTGATGATTGATACTATTAAAATCATGCTGAACCAATTCAAGGCGTTTGGGAATGATTTTTGACTATTTGAATTCTTTTCTGGAATTTCTGTTGATAATTCAACTGTCGGCGTGATTGTTGGTGAAGGTGTTTCTGTTGGCTGAGGTGTGTTCAAAACAACTATCGTTGCTTCCGCACCTAATGGGACAGGTACTTCCATTTGAAGAACATCCGATATAAGAGCTGGATCGCTTGAAGCTCGTATTTCAACGATGCCAGTATTTTGAATACGAATTGAAGCATTCGCGATACCGTCAAGTGTGTTCGATTCAATTTGCTGAGAACTATTGATATCTTTTTGGTAACTTACAACAAACCTGACGACAGTTCCATCTGGTACCGGGTTATTGTTATAATCATGGATTACACCAGTTCGTACTTCAATGGTATTGCCGAGTTCATAGGTAGGCAACGCAGTAATATCAGGCTGCATAGGATCAGCTGTTGGAATCAAATTGGATGGGGAACTGAAGAATAATGGAATAACTTGATTTGGTTCCGGTGACATAGCTGTGATCAAGTCATATCCTATACCTGGAACACTAACTGGAAGTGTTCCTTCAGGGCTTGTTTCTTGAAATAACAGTCTGGCTGCCATATCTATAAATGAGGGGGTTTTACTGAATAAAATATAATAAGCAGTTAGTTTACTTATATCGGTTGCATCTAAATAATAGGGGGCGTTAAATCCAAATGCAATTATTTTTTTGTCACGCAATAAATCTGTGCGTTCGGATAAAAATAATTTTAAAGCTAGGGATTCAGGATTTTTTGGATCAGGTTTTATAAACGAAAAAATAATCCAGCTGGCATTTCTTAATTCAGAATCAATTGTGGGATAACTGGAAGGATCATTCAGATAACGATAGATATCCGTATAAGAAAATGAGGACATTTTTGAGGCCAGAACTTGTTCGCCAGCTCCTGGTCCATACAACCGCATCACAGCTTTTTGCAATGAATCTACTGCCATTAGATCCTGGGTTGGGCAGGTTGAACATTGACTGGTTGATACTCTTTCAGTAAAAAACACAATTCTTTCATTGGATTGTGGAGGTCTGGGCATAATTACACTGAGTTCTTGTGAATCCGGACTCATGAGTACTGCTGACTGATTCGCCACTTCAAAGCTTGCGTTTTCGTTAGATCCAACAATTTCCAAATCAGCTTCATCCGGAAGAACACTGGCAATTGAAAAATCAGGATAAAGATCAAATTTTAGCCATAAAATCCGTTTTACTGAATTATCAACTCTTTGAGCAAAGGCCGCATCTTCCCTATATTTTTGGGTAAAATATTCTAATATTCTTAAGGTTGTTGAATATGGATCCAGATCGTGTGTATCTACATATAAATCAAGAAGAAGCAAATCATTGCCTGATAGAAAAGCATTTCGAGCAATTTGTCGAGGATCATATGCTTCTCCAGTCGGATCAAAGAATTTCCTTACTGCGTTAGAACCAAGGTTATCACTGACAATAATTCCGCCTTTATCTCTCCAGGAAGAAAATTCCGGAAGCGACATTAATTGCTCTTGAGCTGCCTGATCAAAACTCACTGGCCTGGTCGTAGCTCGAATATTACCTTGAAATCCTTGATAACGAATATGTGAAACGAGTAATCCATCTACGGTGGATAATTCATCACTCGAATTTCCTGTCACAGCGAAAAAAGGAGCTAATTCGATTTGCTTTAGCTGCTCCAACGATTTTCTTACTGTTGCAACTTCTTCTTCTGGCAAACGATCTGATGAACCTCTTCCAGGGAAATGTTTCGCCACAACGGCCATTTGATTATCACTGCCCTCATGAATACCTGCAATGAAAGCTTGACCCATTTCGCCAACCCAATAAGGATCCCCACCAAATGTTCGTGTTCCCAAATCATCTCCACCTTCAACGTAGGGAAGATCAAGAACATCCAAAGAAGGACCAAGATAGAAATTAAAACCAATTGAATTCAGTTCTTGACCCATTACCTTACCAATTCGTAAAGCATAGTCTCTGTTCCAGGTTGCCCCGATGGCCATTTCATTGGGTAATGGAGTGATGCCATTGATTATTTGATCATTAGGATATGAATCCCCATCCTGGCTTATAGCGATAAATAATGGAACATAATTATTTTGATCAAATAATGAAGAGGATTGGTTTGAGAATAAATTCTGAGAATCATCCCATTCTGATTGTTGTAAATTTTTGATAATTTTCTGGGCGGATGCAATCGTATCCACGTTGGAAAAGTTATCATTCCGGGAATTTAAAATGACACCACCAATATGGTGTTTTGAAATCAAATCATAAATTGAAGATTCAGAATTCAATTCAGCACCTTGAAAAGAAACCAGGAATAATTGCCCAATTTTTTCTTCCGGGCTCAATTTCTCCAGTAATGCAATCGCTTTGCTTTCAGAATCAGAGGTCTGACCGGAATAATCTGCTTTTACAGGAAACACTTGGATAAAAATGCTTAAAAGTAAAAGTAAAAGAAGAAATAATCCATTTCTGCGATTATTCATAAGACATTCTCATATCTTTCCATCGTTCACACACAGAAGTATGGATGTCATGCTGAATATTTCCACCTGTAGCGATCAATATGCTTTTAGGAATCTGAATATGATGGAACAATACTGCCGCAAATGTCACTGCTGCCGAACCCTCAATTACTTCCTGATATTTTTTGTAACAATACGTAATGGCTTGTTCAATCTCTTTCTCATTTACGAGAATAAAATCGTCTAGCATGCTTCTAACTAATGGTATCGTCAAAGAATTCTTTTCGATTGCTCCTGTAAGTCCATCTGCAATACTTTTTTCTTCGATTACATCTTTTTGGCTCCCAAAGTGATAAAGAGAATAAAAGTAAGAAGAGTTTTCAGCTTGAATACCGATCAACGAAAGGTTCTGTTGCAAATATCGAAATGCAAGCCCGATACCAGCGACCAGACCGCCGCCACATACCGGGACAAAACAGGCAGTTACATCAAATGGGTTGATTTGATCAAAAATTTCCAATCCCAGGGTTGCATGACCTGCAATGACTTGCTCATCATTATATGGAGAGACCCAGGTAGAGCCTTTTTTAATGGCAAAAGCTTGGGCTTCTTTTTCTGCTAATGCATAATTACCGGATACTTTGATGACCGACGCACCAAATTCAAGCATACCTTTTTCTTTTATAAAAGCAGTATTTTCCGGAATAAAAACTGTTGCTTTTGTTCCTAACAATTGTGCAGCATAAGCAACACCTAAACCATGGTTTCCTGCAGATGCCGCGACTAATCCCCGTTCTTGTTCCCATGGTTCCAAAGATAAAATTTTATTTAGAGCTCCACGAATTTTAAAAGCCCCGGTTTTTTGGTGATTTTCCCATTTTATATATATATCAAGGTCTGAATCATAAGTTAATGGGGTTTTAACTATTTTTCCATCTAAGCGTTTCTTAGCTGCTTCGATCCATTCACTTGAAATCATTCTAACCCCAATGTTTTCCTAGCCAACAATGGGTTGTCAGTAATAATTCCATCCACTTTCAAATCTGCCATTCGTAATATATCAGCTGGATCATTAACAGTCCATACGTTTACTTTTCTTCCCAAATCATGTTGGTGCACAATAAATTCTCTATCTACATCCGAAAAATGTGGATGAATATATTTTGGCGAAATACCTCGTAAAATACTTGAACGACTCAGCCACCCTTTCTTTCCGGAATCTGCTAATATCGCCACAGGTATTTCAGGAACAATTTGTTTGGTCAAGTAAAGATTTATCGGGTTAAATGAAGAAAAAATAATTTGATCGCCAATTCCCAGGTCTTTTACCAGATAGGCTACTTTTTTAGCCAGCCCATCAAAACTTGTTCCATAATTAGTGATTTCAATGTTTATTAGAAATTGACGCGGTAAATTATTTAATACCTCGAAAAGTATTGGTATCTTTTCATTTTTAAAGGTCTCAGAAAAGAAACTACCTGCATCCAATTCTCTGATTTCTTCACTGGAATAGTCTTTAACCTTTCCTTTTCCATTGGTTGTTCGATCGACTGTCAAATCATGGATAATGATAATTTCCATATCTTTTGTAAATTTAATATCAAATTCAACGCCATCAGCTTTGTGTTCGACAGCCAATTTGAAAGATGCCATTGTGTTTTCCGGAGCGTATGCCTTTGCCCCTCGATGCCCAATGATCAGAGGACGATTTCCTAATGAGGTCATTTATAGTTCCACAAAATAAGATAAAGCAGACCGATCGATTAGGTCTTTCGATAATGTTGGTTCTACATCCATGTAACGGGATATATCAATGATCTGGTCACAAATATCACGAGGATGTGATGCCCGTAAAGGTCGATTTCGCTTTATATAGTGTTCTTGCAATAAATAAGCAAGTCCTTCATCACTATAAATTACACCCTTGTGCGCAGCTACTCTTCGGAATAATTCCCGATAATCTTCATATGAGGGATCACTTATCTCAATTTTATGTCTCAATCTTCGCAGAAAAGCTTCATCGACCAAATCTTTTGGTGGCAAATTAGTTGAGAATATTACCAGCACATCAAATGGGACTTCTATTTTCCTGCCTGTATGCAAGCTCATAAAATCGATTCGATTTTCTAGAGGAACAATCCATCGATTTAATAGGTCACGTGGACGAACAAGTTGCCTCCCAAAGTCATCAATTAAAAGGATTCCACCATTTGCTTTTACTTGGAATGGAGCTTCATAATATTTATTTGTTGTGTCGAAAACAAGATCCAAACCAGACATCGTCAGCTCTCCACCTGTAACAATAAATGGTCGCCGAATTCTTATCCATCTGGGATCACGTCTTTGTCCAGTTCGCACTGAACCAGTGCCGTTGGATGTTGAATCTTCATCTTTTATGATTTGATGGTTGACATTGTCAAATAATTTAATAACTTGCCCATCCACATAAATCGCAAATGGGATATACATCGTTTGTGCCTGAACAAGGTTTCCAACAGCCCTTGCTACACTTGTTTTACCATTTCCTGGAGGCCCATATAGAAAAATGGAGGTGCCAGAATTCACGGCTGGACCTAATTGCCCAAATGTCTGTTCATTAATTACCAAATGTGACAACACTTGTCGCATCAAGCGATTGGTTACCTGGATGCGCCCCCGTCCCTGTTTTAAGATTGATTCATTATATACACTGAGCGGTACTGGTGCTGGTCCGGCATATTGACTTCTATCCAAAGCCTCTCTCGCCCGATTAATACCCGCACCTGTAATTGCATAGACATATGATCCTTCGCCTAATCCCATCTGAGAGGAGCGCACTTCAATTAATTTTTCTCGTTTAAGGATTTCCAAAATCTGGTCAACAATTCCAGTAAAAGGTAAGGCAACTTCTTCAGCAATTTTAAATCCTGCTGAGTAGCCTTGAAAATACATGATTTTTAATATTAAATCCTGCAACCAAAGAGCGGATAAACCAGTTTGCTCCAGAGTTGATATTGGTGGTGGGACGAACGACTTTTGTGGAGTAGCTATTGCAGAAATAGGACTAGTCCCCTGTCCGGCTTGGACGACCATAAAGACCTCCAAATTAATTCATTGTTTCAACATAAATTATAGCATGCTGTTAACATTCAATTGTTTCAAAACTGTATTTTTTTTCATTCTATTATGAAGCCTTAATATCTTTAATATTTAATTGGGTATAAATATTCCCATTAAAAATATTTCGTTCAATTTGATAGAGAATATCAATAAAACCAGGTAATTCCTTTGACCAATACCCTTGGTTGAAGGCAATACCGTCAAAAATCGTCGATCCATCTTTTAATGTTAGTTTTAGATGTTTTTCATCCTGTCCTACTGGCTTTGACCGAACAATCTGAACTTTTCTTGAAACAAATATCGCAGGTGGATTATCAGCTCCAATTGGTTCCATTTTATCCAGGTCGATCAAAATATCTTTCGGAAGGTTCGTTAGTGGGATTTCTATGTCTACATTTATTTTTGGTCGTATTTTTTCATGATCCAGTTTTTCTTTGACTATTTGCATGATCTGTTTAATTAATTCATCCCATTTTTCATTTTCAATCGTGAATCCAGCTGCCATGGCATGCCCACCATGTTGTAATAATAAATCCTTGCAAAGATCGAGTGCTTCTGTAATATGAAATTCTGGAATACTCCGACATGAAGCTCTGGTATTTACTTTACCTTTAAATCCAATAATCGTTGGGCGATAATAAAACTCCGTAAGTTTCGCTGCCACCAATCCCACCAGGCCGGAATTAAATTGTTCGTCTCTTGCGAAAAGACAAAGTTCATCTAAATTGATTTGAGTCTCAGCCATTTTTTGCATTTCTTGTGTCATCTTTTGTCTTCTTTTATTGAGATCATCCAATTCCTGCGCTAAAAGACCTGCATAATTCTTGTCATTTGTCATTAAAATGCTCAAGGCTTTTTGTGTTTCTTGATGTAATGGTTTTTGATTTTCTTCAAAAAGGATATCTTCTTCCAAAATCAAATTTTCCATTTCCGATATATCGTCCATGTTATTTATTGCAGGTATTTCAATTGCCGACTCTGGTTTTACAATAGGTGTTTCAGAAGTGGATTCGGCATGATTTGATAAAATTCTTCCAGCTGCATTCAAACGTGGAGCAATTCCAAAACCAATGTCTGAAGTAGTGACTGAATTAATATTAATTTTCGCGACCTGCATCAAAGCGAGCAATCCAACTCGTCTGGTCATGCGCAATTTTGTTAAACCGCGGCGAACTATTGCTCTATTCTCACCTGTCAATGGAACAACATCAGCCACTGTTCCTAATGCAGCTAAATCCAGGTAATCAGAAATATCGACACCAGATACTGGTCTGGATAATAAAAGTGCATTTGCTATTTTAAGCGCAAGCCCTGCGCCAGAAAGATTTTTATCGGGATACTCGTCACCTGGTTGTTTTTGACAAATTATCGCATCGACTATAGGCAATAATTCTTCTGGCATATGATGATCACTGACGATCACCTTCATACCCAGCTCATTTGTTGCATAGTAAAGTTCATTAGGGGAACGAATACCACAATCAACTGTGACAATTAAATTTACATCCAGCGAACTTAAAATATTTAACGCGATTAGATTAACACCATATCCTTCAGTAAACCTGTCCGGTATATATGGTATTACATTCGCACCAATTTTTTCCAAAACCTGAGTCAGCAAAGCTGTTGCTGTAATGCCATCAACATCATAATCACCAAAAACTGCAATTTTTTGACATGCATCAATTGCATCCAATATACAATCAATTGCTTTTTGCATATCCTTTAATAAAAAGGGGTCGTACAATACATTTGACCCGTGTAAATAGGAATTGGCAGAATCAATATCTTCGATTCCGCGATTATAAAGTAATTGAGTCATGACTTTTGAATATCCAGAAAGATTTTCTCTTATATTTTCTGGAACGACAGGGGCTATTTTCCATTCTTTTTCAATGGGGATATGCATTTAATCTCCAAACTTATATAGCGATTTTCGGATTACCGATCTGAAAATTTATTATTATTAACTATGGATTTATTTTAGCTAATCACCAAAAGTTATCCAAAATTTTGTTCACTCGATTTGTTAATTCCAGTTTTAAATTAACCTAATTGAATACTACTGTCGTGATCTTATATTGTATAAAACTTAGACCTGATTATTTATTGAAATGACGAATGATTAAAGGACAATAAAATAACGATTGAATTGAAAAAGCATGGTGATTTATTTTTCGTTCATGAAGCATTTTTTTCAATCAAACCTTCAATTATTTTGCCATGCTCCATAGTATAATCGACAAATCATCAAACACAGGTTGCAGACAGCAAATTTTTCTTTTGGCCTTTAGGGATTTTTAGGATCATTAATCATGACACATGACAATTTCATTTTTACAATAAATTCAAAAGATGGAAAATCCCGGACAGGTTCATTTACGACCCCACATGGCACAATTAAAACCCCGGTTTTTGCTCCCGTTGGAACCCAAGCCACAGTAAAAACACTAACCCCCACCCAACTTGAGGAAACTGGAGCAAGCCTGGTATTGTCAAATACATACCATCTTTATTTACGACCAGGTGCAGACATCGTCAAGGAAATGGGCGGATTGCATGAATTTATGCAATGGAATAAACCCATGCTAACAGATTCGGGTGGATTTCAGGTTTTCTCTCTTTCGGAAATGAGGAAAATCGATGAAGACGGTGTGACGTTCAGAAGCCATATCGATGGATCTACACATCGTTTTACACCGGAAAAATCTATCGAAATTCAAGAGAAATTAGGGGCAGATATCATAATGGCATTCGATGAATGTGCACCTCCTTACGATCAGGAATATATCGAAAAAGCCATGATAAGAACACACAATTGGGCGATTAGGTCAAAAAACGCCCAAAAGAGAGAGGATCAGGCATTATTTGGAATCGTTCAGGGTGGAATTTTTTCTGACATGAGAAAAAAATCTGCTGAATTCATAGCGGGCCTGGATTTGCCGGGAAATGCGATTGGTGGATTATCTGTTGGTGAAAAGAAAACTGAAATGTATAAGACGATTGAAATCGTAAACGAAATTCTTCCAGAAAGTAAACCAAGATATTTAATGGGTGTAGGTACACCTGAGGATATCGTTTATGGAGTCTTGAACGGGATTGACATTTTTGATTGCGTACTAGCCACAAGACTGGCACGTCACTCAGCAGCATTAACCATGAAGGGAAAGCTGAATTTAGTTAATGCAAAGTATGCAAGAGACCCATCTCCAATTGAACAAGAATGCGAGTGCTATACTTGCAAAACCTTTTCCAGATCGTACATACGCCATTTAATAATGTCAAAAGAAACCCTTTCAGGAACATTAATTTCAATTCATAACATTCAGATGCTACAAACATTAATGCGGCAAATTCAGAACGCGATAACGATTGGAAAACTGAATGAATTTGCATTGAATTTCCTCAAGCAATATGAATACAAATCCGGAAAGTTTGCTGATTCAATTCTTTTTGAAGGGGTATAAACGATGAATTACTTACAAGCCATAATTTTAGGAATCGTTCAAGGCATAACTGAATTTTTACCAATTTCCAGTTCCGGTCATCTGGTAATTGTTCCTTATTTACTCAATTGGAACATACCTGTTGAACAAATATTTCCATTTAATGTATTGATTCAATTAGGAACAATCGTTTCTGTAATTATCTATTTCTGGAAAGACCTGATAAACATTATTAAGGATTTTGTTTCCGGATTATTTGAACCACGACCATTTTATAATGAAAAAACACGAATGGGTTGGATGATTGTGATAGCCTCTATACCGGCTGTTTTAGCAGGGCTATTGATAAAAGACCTGGTTGAAAGTGCTTTTCAGTCCATCCTAGCGGTAGCCATCTTTTTGATTGTGACTGCAATTTTATTATTTATGGCTGAAAAATTTGGAAAACGCACAAAAGATATGAAAGAAACCACTTGGAAAAACGCAATAGTTATTGGTCTCTTTCAGGTCTTATCACTTTTCCCTGGAATTTCAAGATCAGGATCGACAATATCTGGTGGAGTTCTCCAAGGACTTAAACGAAAAGAAGCGGCAAGATTTTCATTCTTAATGTCAATTCCGGTTATGATCGGTGCTGGAATTTTGAGCCTAAAGGACTTATTGGATGTACCAAACCTACAAGAATTCTTGCCAATATTACTAATTGGATTTTTTGTATCTGGCATTGTTGGTTATTTATCCATCCACTGGTTGTTAAAATTTCTTAATGAAAGACGATTAACCGTATTTTCCATTTACTGTTTAATCCTTTCATTGGTCATATTTGTTGTTTATTTAATCAAATAAATTTCATTCTTGAGATGAAGTGAATTCTATGTCAGTAAAATTGTTATTAAGAAAACAGGAATTTACGTTTGATGATGTGATTAACCTCACAGTAGCTAAAGCTTTAAAGCAATTGGATTTAATTCCGGAAGCTTATCTTGTGATTCGATCCGGAGAAATGTTAACAGAACATGAATTGATTCGAGAGGGAGATGTCTTAAGAATAATCCCGGTTGTCTCTGGCGGAAATGAATGAAATGTAGAAAATGTCCCTCTCGTGCTGTAATTAATATGCGGCAGCATAAACTAGCTCTCTGTAAAGATCATTATATACAATGGATTCTCGACCAGACCGAAAAAAATATCCAAAAATATAAAATGTTTACAAAAGAAGAAAACATACTCGTTGCAGTATCCGGGGGAAAAGATTCTTTAGCTCTTTGGGATGTTTTGGACCGATTGGGATATAAGACCGGTGGGTTATATATCCATCTTGGCATTTCAGGTGAAAATGACTATTCAAACCAATCGATGCAATTTGCGACCAAATTTGCTAATAACAGAAATTTACAGTTACATATAGCCAATACTGTTGATATGATCGGAAGTACAATTCCAGAAATTACCTCCCTATCCCGTAGAGACAAAACCAAACCTTGTGCGATATGTGGTCTCGTAAAGAGACATACAATGAATGCAATCGCGAATGATTTTAACTATGATGTTTTTGTAACGGGTCACAATCTGGATGACGAAGTTGCTGTTTTATTTAATAACACCCTCAATTGGCAAATCGATTTCTTACGAAGGCAAAGCCCAGTTTTGCATTCAAAAGCAGGATTGCAGAAAAAAGCAAAACCTTTTTGTAGATTTTATGAACGTGAGACAGCTGCTTACGCGATACTTTCCGAAATTGAATATATTGAGGATGAATGTCCTTTTGCGGTTGGTAGTACCACCATCCATAACAAAAGTATTTTGAATCAATTGGAACACGAACATGCTGGTACGAAATTATCTTATTATCTAAAATTTCTAAAAGCAAAACCAATTCTTTTCCCGAATATCGATGAAGATTTTCCATCTATGGATGACCTTTTTGTTTGTTCCTCTTGCGGTCAACCTTCTCCCAAAGAAGGCAAATGTTCTTATTGTCGCTTGGTCGAGGAAGTTCAATCGAAAAAATTACTTCGTTAAATAAACTTCATTTTGGAAATGCATCCATCGAATAAATTAAAAAAAAAGCACCTCCTAAGATAATCTAGGAGGTGCTCATTTTATGTGGTTATGATTGAGTTCAATTGATTCAGATGGTATTTAAATATTATGCAGTTTCTAAATATCTGGCTTTTTCCCAATCAGTAACATGAATTCTGTATTCATCCCATTCAGATCGTTTTGCTCGCATGAAAGCGTTATAAAGATCCTCACCAAACCCATTTCGGATAACAGAATCTTTTTCTAACTCATCCAAAGCTTCCATCAGAGAACCAGGTAATTGACGAATACCCATGGCAACACGTTCCTCCGGAGAAAGAGTATAAATATCAATTTTATTCAATCCTTTTGGAGGAGTCATCTTTCTTTCTACACCATCCATCCCTGCTTGAATCATGGCAGCAAATTGTAAATAAGGATTACCGGATGGATCTGGGCATCGTAGTTCAACCCGAGCTGCTTTCTCTTTTCCAGGATTAATTCTCGGAATACGAATTAATGCAGAACGATTAATTCCCGCCCAGCCAATATAAACCGGGGCTTCATATCCTGGAACGAGTCGTTTATATGAGTTTACACTTGGAGAAAGAATTGCTGACATTCCTCGTGCATGATTTAATTGGCCGGCAATATACTGGTATGCAAGGGTAGAAAGATGGAAATCATCTTTAGGATCATAAAACAGATTTTCCCCAGTTAAATCGAACAGGGATTGGTGACAATGCATGCCCGAACCATTTTCGCCAAAAATCGGTTTCGGCATAAAAGAAGCAACCAAGCCGTGTTGGGCAGCAATCGCTTTAACTGTATATTTCAATGTCAACACGTTATCAGCGGTTTTTAAAGCTTCATCAAACCGAAAATCAATTTCATGTTGCGCCAAAGCACACTCGTGATGCCCAACCTCAACCTCTAATCCCATTTGTGTTAACGCTGTCATTAATTCCGTGCGGACACGGACGGCCTCGTCATTTGGAGAAAAATCAAAATATCCACCTACATCATGCGGAACCGGGTTTACAAAATCGCCGCCATTCTTACGAAACAAAAAGAATTCTGGCTCCGGGCCAATATTTACAATAATGTTTTTCGATTTTAAGGTTTCCAATTTTCTTTTGAGTACACCACGTGGATCGCCTTCGAAAGGACGTCCATCCGGATGGTAAATTTCACAGAAAAACCGAGCCCGTTTGTTTTCTTCAGGCGACCAGGGAAGAACAGCATACGTATCTGTGTCGATAATTAAATGCATATCGCTTTCCTGGATTCTGACAAAACCTTGCACAGAAGAACCATCAAACCACACACCTTCATCCAATGCTTCTTCCAATCGCTTGACCGGTGCATCCACACTTTTTACAGTACCGGTAACATCGGTGAATTGTAATGAAACATAATGGACACCATCCGCTTTTACTCTTTCCAATACATCATGCTTATCCATTTTCTTCTCCTAATCTCAACGTTTTAAATTAATAAAAAAACAGACATACATGGTATGTCTGTTAATACATTAACAAGCCACACCCTCCCAATAATTCTTCCTATTTACTTAATAGCAACAGGAAATTCACTATGGTCCGTTGTTACAATTGTCGCCAAAAGTTTTTCCGGTACCCATTTTTTCTGGAAGGGAGATAGAAGCCCGTGATAGGCTTCGGAGGCATCCGCTGATCTTTCGATTTTCCTTTGAAATATTTTCAAAGTTAGCATTCTCTTCGCAGAGAAGAACCTCTTCCTCGTAATCTCATTAAAATGAGACTCAGTCGCTTGATCTCCAATATTTAATTTTTAATTATCTGGATGTCAGTTTAACAGAAAATCACTCCTCGTGTCAAGAGGGAAAGTTGATACGAATGTAATTTCTATCAATAGGTTTATCTTCTCGTCGGATTTCCCCAAAAATCAATTCACTTTGTTTTTTTTATTCAAACAAATATCAATTTTTACTTGACACTTGAACATTTGTACTATAAACTAAATAGTGATTATCAGTTTGATTTTTGCCATTTAAATATATAATTTTCCTATTGAATGATAAAAGGAGCAAACAATGGTGCGTAAGAAAAATAATGAATCTCCTCTTAACACTGGATTTAATCCGGAGATTAATGAAGCACGGCGTTTAGTTTTAGAAAAAGCGCTTGGAGAAATCACGAAACGATATGGCGAGGGTTCAATTATGCGGATGGGTGACGCCAAACATATGCAAGTTGAAGTGATCCCTACCGGTTCGCTTTCACTCGATATCGCTTTAGGTGTTGGCGGTATTCCAAGAGCCCGTATCACTGAAATTTATGGTCCAGAATCTTCCGGTAAAACAACCCTTTGCTTGCATCTAGTAGCTGAAATTCAAAAAAAAGGTGGAACTGCTGCATATGTTGATATGGAACATGCTTTAGATCCTGTTTATGCCACCAAGCTAGGCGTTGATATTGACGATTTACTGATCTCACAACCAGATACCGGGGAACAAGCTTTGGAAATCACAGAAACATTGGTGAAATCCGGTGCTGTTGATCTCGTTCTAATCGATTCTGTTGCCGCTTTGGTTCCGAAAAACGAGATTGAAGGCGATATGGGCGACTCAACGATGGGTATGCAAGCCCGTTTGATGTCTCAAGCGCTCCGCAAATTGTCCGGTGCAATCAACCAGACCAAAACCGCAGTCGTTTTTACCAATCAATTAAGACAAAAAATTGGAATCATGTTCGGTAATCCTGAAACAACAACTGGAGGCATGGCCCTTAAATTCTATGCTTCGGTGCGTTTGGACATTCGTAGAATTCAATCTATTAAAGTTGGCTCTGAAATTATTGGAAATCGTGTTCGGGTAAGAGTCGTCAAAAATAAAGTTGCGCCACCTTTTAAGACTGCAGAATTCGATATTATGTACAACGAGGGTATTTCAACTTCCGGGGATATTCTGGATCTCGGAACTCAACTGGAAATTATCACAAAACGCGGTGCTTTTTATTCCTATGGTGACGTAAGACTAGGTCAAGGTAGAGAAAACGCAAAAGAATTTCTAAAGCAAAACAAGGATCTTTCCAATGAAATTGAATTGGCTATAAGAGAACAAGCGATGCAAGGACTTGTTTTTGGAGTTGGAGCAAACGACGAAGATTCTTTCGTTGAAGATGAGATTTAATTGCATATCAAAGACCAGGATAAAAACCCTGGTCTTTGTGGTTTAATTAAACTATGAGTCCAAAGAAATCCCTTTTACTCTCAATCCTATTGTTGATATCTCTTTTTTTGGGAGGATGTTTTCGAACTTTACAACCAGATCCTGGTGTTGAAGGTGTACCAGCCTTCATTCCTCCCACAAAAGTAATTCTGACAAATACTCCAATTCCGACAGAAACACCTAATTTACCTGAAACACCTGTTTCAAATAATCACTGTCAGGATAATTTAACGTTTATTGAAGATGAAACAATCCCGGATGGATCAAAAATTGAAGCAGGTGCCTCGCTTGACAAGAGATGGGTAGTACAAAATTCAGGAACTTGTAATTGGGGAGAAGGGTATACCATCCAATTGATAGGTGGTTCCGATATGGGAGTTGAATCCTCATTGGATATTTATCCTGCCAGGAGTAATACAACCACCACAATCAGAATTCAGTTTTTTGCTCCAAAAGAACCAGGAAACTATCGTAGTGCCTGGCAAGCCTTCAATCCTGATGGGATTGCCTTTGGAGATCCATTTTATATTGATATCGTTGTTACGGATTAAATAATCATTTACGGGGAAAGAAAATTATTGTCTGGTGGATATTTACAAGTGTGGTAACTATAATAATACCCACATGCGTCAAAGCAAGATTGCACCCAACATTCTTCACCATCTTCGACCCGATGCTCGGTTTCACAAAATACATCTGTACCACGTAATGGGCACCAAGTCCTGGGATCACCAAGTGGCATAGGTGTTTTATAAGGTTCTGGAACAAAATAGTCACCTTGATAAAGAGCAATTTCTTTTGAATTTTCTTCAGTAAAAAATTCAACATGAACATATTCATTAATTCTTAATTGTGCGCCAGTACAAAATAGTTTATTAACCGCACTTCCATCTATGGAACATGAATATAAATTATTGTTAATTTTTACCTGATAGGCCTGTTCCAATTTTGGAAATTCAAAGATGACCAGCGAATAAGTACCGTGATCATCCATTCCAAAAATTCTGGCTTTTTCGAATTGAACTGCGATCGTAGGAATTATTGTGATTGTTGGAGTTGCAGTCAGGATAACAGTTGTACTGGTAAATGTGGGCAGTGAAGTAGAGGTTGGAGGGATGCTTGTTGAAGTCCTCGTTGCAATTGGGGTGTTTGTTACTTGAGTAACAAGAACATCTGTTTTTGTTTCTGGCTGTGTTACCTGACAAGCAGAAACCACCATGAGTAGTAAGATAAAAAATAAAAACCATTTCTTCATAAGCCAAACCCCTTTGGAAAAAGATAATGCCATTGTGAATTCACAATGGCATTTTGTTTTTTTAGGTGCCTTCTTGCCAGGAATTCAAGTAATTTAGCTGTTGTTCAGAAAGGATGTCAATTTTTACACCCATCGCTTCTAGTTTCAGTTTAGCGATTTCGTGATCGATGATCTCCGGAACAGAATAAACTTTCTTTTCCAGGTTTTTATAGTTTTTGAGCATATACTCTGCACTCAATGCTTGATTAGCAAATGACATATCCATTACTGAAGCTGGATGACCTTCGGCTGAAGCAAGGTTGATCAATCGCCCTTCTCCGAGAATATGGATTCGTCGACCATCGTGCATGGTATATTGATCTACATAAGGTCGAACTAAACGTTTGTCAGTTGCCATTTCTTCTAAGGCAGGAATATTGATTTCAACATTGAAATGTCCTGAATTTGCAATAATAGCACCATCTTTCATAACCTCAAAATGATGCTTGTCCACAACATTGATATCACCTGTTAATGTACAAAAAATATCACCAATTTGTGCAGCCTTTTCCATTGGCATGACACGAAAACCATCCATTACTGCTTCTAGTGCTTTCAAAGGATCAATTTCAGTTACGATAACATTCGAACCCATTCCGCGAGCCCGGCTGGCTAATCCACGACCACACCATCCGTATCCTGCCACTACAAAGTTCTTGCCCGCTAAAAGGATATTTGTCGCCCGGACAATACCATCGATTGTCGATTGTCCTGTGCCATATCGATTATCAAATAAATGTTTTGTCATTGCGTCGTTTACGGCAACAATTGGGAATTCCAATGCTTTGTCCGCAGACATTGCTCGCAACCTAATCACACCTGTTGTAGTTTCTTCTGTACCACCTAAGACAATGGGTAACAGATCGCGATGCTCTTTGTGAAGCGTCGAAACCAAATCTGCCCCGTCATCCATGGTGATGTGTGGTTTGTGAGCCAAAGCGGCTTCCAGATGCCTGTAATAAGTTACATTGTCTTCACCCTTAATTGCATAAACAGGAATCTCATCATGTACGACCAAAGAAGCCGCAATTTCATCCTGTGTGGACAAGGGGTTTGATGCAACAAGAACCACATCTGCTCCACCTGCTTGTAAGGTTTTCATCAGGTTAGCTGTTTCAGTGGTCACATGTAAACATGCAGACATTCTGATTCCTTCGAATGGACGTTCCTTTTCAAATCGTTGTTTAATCATTCGAAGAACCGGCATTTCACGCTCAGCCCATTCAATTTTACGCCGTCCACCTTCTGCTAACTTACCATCTTTGATATCGTAATTTGACATTTATTCCTCCATTTTATTCTTTACAATCCACATCATATCACTTGTATGACTATTGGACATTTATTTTATTTAATTTATCTGAAAAGCCAAAATTTAGAATGTAACGATCAATAAATTTTTGAATGGAATAGTGATGAGATTGAGTTCCCTTTTCTTCCAGACAAAATGCTGCAGCAACCGCCCCCATTTTCCCACAGGTTTCCCAGTCAAAACCGAGGCTATAACCCCGTAAGAATCCTCCACGATAGGCATCACCTACACCAGTAGGATCGA
>PHBS01000030.1 GCA_002841995.1 Chloroflexi bacterium HGW-Chloroflexi-8 | reverse complement strand
CGGAAAATTCTGATCCTTAATGGTCACAGCGGAAATGACCCGGCTAAAGAACGATTGGTTGAATTGGCCAATCAACTGGATGGGCTTAAGACAATCTGGTATTCCTGGTGGTTGTCGCACAGTGTAGAGGCGGTTGCCCAGAAGAATGAATTAAAACCTTTTCATGCCTCTTGGCTCGAAGCTTTTCCTTTTACAAAAGTTTGTGATTTACCTTTAGAACCTAAGAATCCACCGCATTATCAGGGACTTTTAAGTTCAAAGGAGACCAAAGAAGTATTTGGCGATGGTTCATTTGGTGGTCCTTATGAAGTTTCTGCTGATATCATGAATGAAATCTTTTTTTGTGCGTATCAGGACATCTTACATTTATTAAATTTCGAATAACCCAAAAATTTTTCTGTAATCAAAATTACTTAGAATTCAAAAACCATACCTCTTAATGGAAATGTCATTATGAATCTGCGACTTACCAAGTTAATTTTTCGATTTCCCTGGTTATTTATGCTTGCATTGGTATTTTATGAGATTTCCGCTATATTTTTAATTTTTCAACTTCAATTTTTAGCCAGATTTTTTGATTTATTCATCTTTAAACAAATAAAACCTGAATTTCTCACTCAATTGCTTGTTGCAATTTTGTTTTTCATATTTTTCAGGTTTATTTTCATATTTCTGGGTGACATCTTATCAAAGAAAATCTCTCAACGCATAAAAAGTATTTTGAGAAAGAATCTAGTTGAAAAGATTGTGACTGCCGGTAATCTTATGGGGAAAAACTCAGCAGATTTACAAATGGTAATGCTCGATGATGTAGAAGCAATCGATGCGTATTTCAGTCAATTTCTACCTCAAATATGCATTTCTTTTTTTGTGCCCTTGACTCTTTTGGTATACGTTTTCCCCTTGGATATCATTAGCGGTTTGGTTTTTGGATTAACAGCACCGCTTATTCCTTTGTTTATGGTATTGATCGGCAAATATTCGGGAATAAAAAATGAAAAACAACTTTCTGTTTTGCATACTATGAGTGCTTTTTTTCTTGATTCCATCCAGGGTATTAAGACCATCATATTATTGAATCAAAAATCAAATCACTTAGCAAGAATTAAGAAAGTAAGCGAGGATTATCGAAAAACAACGCTCGTAGTTCTGAAAACGACTTTCTTATCCGCATTTACGTTGGAGCTCTTAAGTACGATGTCCACAGCCGTCATTGCGGTCGAAATTGGGATAAGGCTTCTGTATGGAAGAATGACATTTGAAAATGCTTTCTTAATACTTTTGATCGCACCCGAGTTTTATTTGCCTTTGCGTAATTTGGGGTTAAGATTTCATGCTGCTAAGAGTGGTATAGCTGCAGCAAAGAATATTTTCAAAATTATAGATTCATACAACCAACAACAGAATCCAAAAAAAATTCTGCAGTTTATAACAAATGACGATCAAAAAGAACCAATAATTTTCCAAGATGTGACCTTTGGTTATATAAGCCAAGAATCACTCCTGGAAAATATCAACCTTGAAATTCGAAGGGGAGAGCATATTTCGATCGTTGGTCCTACCGGGGCAGGAAAATCAACAATTCTTCAGTTACTAATGCAGTTTTTGACTCCATCATCCGGAAAAATTATCTTAGGCAACAAGAATATTCAAGATTTTTCAGTAGAGGATTGGAGGAATCAATTCTCCTGGCTACCTCAGAGTCCTATTATTATCAATGATTCAATTCGAAATAACTTAAGAATAGCCAATCAAAATGCTTCAGACGCAGAATTAATCAATGTTTTAAACAAGGTGGATTTATGGAATTTGATTGATTCTTTTAAAGAAAAATTGGATACAAATTTACATGAACATGGAATCAGGTTGAGTAGTGGGGAAATGCAAAGATTATGTTTAGGGCGTATTTTGTTAAGAAATCGCCCGATTATATTATTAGATGAACCGACTTCATCATTGGATTTTTATAGTGAAAAAAGGATCATTGATATTCTTAAAAATCTACCAAAAACGCATACAATCGTTTCCATTGCTCATAGATTAAACACAATCCTTTTTTCAGATCAGGTCGTATTCGTTAACGATAAACGGGTTGAAGCAATTGGTTCCCATGCTAATTTGTTGTCTTCAAATATTAATTATTACAACTTTTGCCTGGCTTATTTTGGTAAGTATTTATGAAAGCAATCTTGTTTCGCTTTAGCAAAGGTGTGATTGGAACCATATTTTTTTCAATTATTCTGAGTACTCTCACAATTTTGAGCGTCATTGGATTAATGGGGACATCTGCTTACTTGATTGTCATGGCCGGGTTTCATCCATCGATTGCTGCTTTGCAAGTTGTGATAGTTGGCGTACGATTCTTTGGAATTTCCAGAAGCGTTTTTCGATATTTTGAACGTTTATTTTCGCATTCAGCTAATTTAAAAATACTATCGAATATTCGACAATATATTTTTAAAGAAATTAGTGAGAATTATCCTTTTTTATTACCAGGCAAGTCAAGTGCATTAATATTGGGGTTTTTGATCCAAGATATCGATATGCTTGAAAATTTATTTGTTCGAATATTGCTACCGATATTATCATCGTTTCTCGTAACTATTATTGTCAGTATATTCCTGGGCGTCTTTTCTACTGAACTTATTTTTGTGGTATTTTTTGGGTTTATTGTTATTGGGGTCATTCTTCCCATGGTATCCGCAATAACTGGATCCAGGTTCAGCCAAAAACAAAATGATTTTCGGAATGATTATCAAGGGAATTTGCTAGAATTTTTCCAATTTTTCCAAGAATATCTGGTGTATTTTGATTACAAAATGATCACACAAAAACTGGAGATAAAAGAAGAAAAATACAATCGGACCCAATGGCAATCTGGTGTCACGCAATCATTATTTTCAGCTTTCAACAATATGATGATTCAATTTGTTGCATTGATTTGTATTTGGGTGTCAATTTATTTTTTAAAAGAAAATCAAATAGAACTTATTTTGATTGCTATTTTCTATTTAATAATATTAACAATGTTCGAATCACTGCAAAATGTACCAGCAACTTCTTTTTCTGCTGGAAATTTTAATAATACGATTGGAAGGTTAAACCTAATCTCGGAAAGGGGAGATGACGTCAGGACAACTAATAAACGTGAAATTGATGAAATACTTCCAATTCGAATCCAAAATTTAAGTTTTCAATATCATGGTCGGGAAACGAACACATTAAGGAATATCAATTTGGAAATAAGAAACGGAGAAAAAATTGCAATTGTTGGCAGTAATGGTTCTGGAAAGACTACTTTTTTAGATTTGTTGGCTGGTTTTTATTATTCATATAAAGGTGAAATTTATTGTAAAGATTTTGAACATCGAGATCTGAATTTGGATGCTTATCGGACCCATTTAAGTTATATGTTGAGAAACCCATATGTCTTTTCTACATCATTATTACAAAATCTCAAGATCGCAAACCCTAATGTAAAAGCAGAAGAAATATCGGTTGCAATTCAGAAAGCAAAATTGGATTCTCGATTTGCCAATCAAGAAGACCAGAATATTCTAGAAAAAGGGAAAAATATATCATCCGGGGAAATACAAAAAATCGAATTAACCCGATCGTTATTGAGAGAAAGTGACCTGATTCTATTGGATGAACCGCTTTCTAATTTGGATCCGATTTTATCAAGAATGTTGAATAACCTGATCAGGAATGAATTCGGAAACAAAACCATTCTATGGGTGACACATGAATTAACGGATATGGAGTGGTTTGATAAGATATTGGTATTTGAGAATGGTGAAATTATTGAGCAAGGCAGCCATACTGATTTAATATCCAGGCCAAGCGTTTATCGTGAATTAGCTGAAAATAAATACTATGTGTAAAAAATGTTTGTTATTAATTTGAATTGTTAATAAAATATTTGGTATAATTTACTAAAGTTAATCCAGTGATTACTAAAGATTTGAAACAGGATTACTTTTTGGTCTGATTTGGTCGTTATTTCTCTCATATACTACCAGAGAGTTTTAATAAAGAATTGAAAACAATCGTTGAAGATTGTATAAATTGAAAATAATACGGATAAAGACTCTATGTCACTTAAGCATTATCGCTTTCAAAACATATTTGGGAACATTAAAGGTAAATTGGTCCTGATTTATCCGTAATTTATTCAATTTTCTTTATTATTTTTGAGATTCCTACCAAATCACCAAAAAGCCATAATCCTATAACAGGCATTTTTGATGACCAGGACAATTAGCTCAATAAAAGTACAAAGGAAGAATGCCAATCGGGTCAGTATCTATCTCGATGGAATTTATTCGTTTGGGTTATCAAAAATTACTGCAGCATGGCTAAGGGTTGGCCAAAATCTTGAAGATTCTGAAATTGAAAAACTCCTGTCGGATGATGAAGTAGAAGTTGCTTATCAAAGAGCATTAAGATTTCTATCTTTTAAATCCAGGTCTAATGCAGAAATGCAAAATAAATTGAGAACATTGGGATTTTCAGAAAAAATTATCGAGATTGTCTGTGGAAAATTAATTGAAAAAGGCTATGTGGATGATCAAATTTTTGCAGAAACATGGGTTGAAAACCGCAATGTATTTCGGCCAAGGAGTCATCGAATTCTTCGATGGGAATTAAGGAATAAAAAAGTTGCTGAACAGATTATTGATTCAGTTTTGGATGTTTCTGAACCTGAAGAAGTATTGGTCCGGATGGCAGCAGAGAAATACGCGAGAAAATTAGTTGGAGTCGAAAAAAAAGAAATTTTCTACCGAAAACTAATTTCTTTCCTAGGAAGACGTGGTTTCTCTTATCAAGTAGCATTACCGGTTGCCAATGAAATGTGGGAAGCTAACATCCAAGAAAGTACTACAAATTTGATAATGGAAAATGAGGTAAACAATGGGGACTAACAGTATTTTATTATTGGCTTTCTTATTTATTGGCGACTTAATCGTCATTGCATTAATTTGGTTCTTCCTGAATCGTTCTTATGTAAAACGTCTAAATATTGAAAAACAAAATCAGGCAGATTCAATTATTGTAAATGCAAAAGAAGTCGCGAAGTCTATTGAACTTGAGTCAAAAGACAAAGCATTAGATATTCTTAATAATGCCGAAGAAGAAATCACCAGGCGCAGGTCGGAGATTTCCAAGGAAGAAGAGCGATTACACAAACGTCGAACTGATTTGGACTTCCGCATAGAAAGATTGGAACAAAGAGAATTAGTCATCAATAAGCGTCAAAGTACGCTTGATAAGCGAGCCAATGAAGTTGAAAAAATGTATGCTCAACAGCTTGGCGAACTTCAACGTATTGCACAAATGACTGTAGAAGATGCACAAAAAGTGCTGTTACAAGAAACAGAGAAAGAAGCTCGAGGTGATATGGCGCGCATAATGCGCCAAATTGAGGCAGAGGCAAAAGCAGAAGGCGACAAAAAGGCTCGAGAAATTATTGCAGATGCAATTCAACGTGTCGCTTCTGATCATGTAAATGAAGTAACTACCTCGGTAGTGGTTTTACCAAATGAAGAAATGAAAGGTCGAATTGTTGGTAGAAATGGTCGGAATATCCGGGCATTTGAACAAGCAGCTGGTGTTGATGTTATCGTTGATGACACACCTGAAGCAGTGACAATTTCGTGTTTTGACCCGGTACGACGTGAGGTTGCTCGCCGGGCTTTGGAATTCTTGATTTTAGATGGAAGAATACATCCAGCCCATATTGAAAAAGTACTCGATGATAAACAAAAAGAAGTGGATAAGACAATTGAGGAAGCTGGTGAACAAGCTGCATATGATGCGGGTGTTTCAATTGTTCGACCTGAAATATTGAAAGTTTTGGGCCGTTTGAAATATCGCACTTCTTATGGACAAAATCAACTAGCACATGCAGTAGAAGTAGCAAGATTAGGGTCAGTAATAGCTTCTGAACTGGGTGCTGATATCGAGGTTGTAAAAGCTGCTGGACTATTGCATGATTTGGGCAAAGCAATGGATCACAATACTGAAGGTACACATGCGATGATAGGGGCAGAATTTGCCCGAAGATATGGTGTCAATGAAAAAGTGGTGAATGCAATCGCATCTCATCATCATGAAGTCGAACAGGAAAGTCTTGAAGCTGTTATTGTCGAATCTGCTGATGCAATTTCGGGAGCGAGACCTGGTGCAAGACGCGAGGATTTGGAACAATATATAAAGCGCTTGAGGGCTTTGGAAGATATTGCCAATTCATTCAAAGGTGTCAGCCAAAGTTATGCAATCCAGGCCGGTCGTGAGGTAAGAATTATTGTTCGTCCCGATGATATTGATGATTTGGATGCGTTACGGATTGCTCGAGATGTTGCAAAAAAGATTGAAGATAACATGCAGTATCCCGGACAGATTAAAGTTACTGTAATAAGAGAAACCAGGGCAGTTGATTTTGCAAAATAAATAAAAATTTCAATAATCTCTGGTACAGATCAAATTGTTGTTACAATTAATAGATCTGTACCAGTTTTTTTTTGAGGACAAATCATGAAACAGTTATTACAAAATATTCGTGACGGGAAAGCTGAAGTTGTTGACTTACCAATTCCTGTTGTTAAACCCGGTTATGTATTGGTGAGAAATCAAGCCTCGGTTGTTTCTGCAGGAACTGAGAGAATGGTTGTTTCATTCGCGGAAAAAAACTTACTTGGAAAGGCACAATCCCGACCGGATCTGGTAAAACAGGTGCTCGATAAAGCCAAAAGAGAAGGTATTATTCCAACTTTAGAAGCAGCTTTTAACCGTCTAGACCAACCGATGGCATTAGGGTATTCGTCTGCTGGTATTGTTGAAAATGTTGGCGCGGATGTGAAAGATATTACGCCTGGGATGCGGGTGGCGTGCGCTGGAGGTGGTTTTGCTACTCATTCTGAATATGTGGTTGTACCGAAAAACCTGGTTGTCCCTTTTTCTGAGAAGATATCATTTGAAGAGGCGGCATTCACAACGCTTGGGGCGATCTCTTTACAAGGATTTCGATTGGCAAATCCTCAAGTTGGAGATTTGGTAGCGATAATTGGATTGGGTTTGTTAGGATGCCTCATGGCAGATATCGCAAAAGCTGCTGGGTGCAAAGTAATTGGAATTGATCTTGATCCGGAACGGGTAAAATTTGCAAATCAAAATGGAATAATAGCCAGTTTACGCGAAAATGCCATTTCACAGTCACAGACCTTTACTAAAAACAAAGGTTTTGATTCAGTTTTTATTTGTGCAGATACTAAATCAAACGATCCTGTAGATCTTGCAGGAATGATTTCAAGAGATCGAGGAATTGTAGTTGCTTTGGGTGCGGTGGGATTGGAGATTCCGAGAAAAAATTATTATGAAAAAGAAATAAGTTTCTTGATTTCCAGGTCGTATGGTCCTGGACGTTATGATATTAACTATGAAGAAAATGGAATTGATTATCCCTATGGTTATGTCCGTTGGACAGAAGGTCGAAACCTTGAAGCAGTCGTTTCGTTATTGGAAGAGGAAAAAATTAACGTAAAACCACTAATTACACACCGTTTTCCGATTGAAGAAGGTGTGAAAGCTTATGATGTGATAACTGGGAAAAACACGATGCCTTTCATGGGTGTTGTAATTACGTATAAATCTGTAGAAAATTATGAAAAAAATTATGAAAAAAATCGTGTAGTCATTCGTTCAAATGCAAGGCCATTAACAAATACTGTAAATGTTGGAGTTTTAGGGGCTGGTTTATATGCCAGTTCTGTATTCCTTCCGGTAATAAAGAAGGCAACTGGAATCAATTCGGTCGGAATTTGCAGTGCAAAGGGTTTAAATGCCAGTCATGCAGCAAAAAAATATGGGTACGAATATGCTTGTACTGAAGAAAACGAAATTTTAGATGATCCAAATATTAACGTCGCAGTAATTTTAACCCGACATGCTGATCATCCGCGACAGATTATTCGGGCATTAAATAATGGGAAACATGTTTATTGTGAAAAGCCTCTTTCTATTGATGAAGATTCACTCCAGAAAATTAGAAGTACATACAATGAGTCAGATACTATATTAATGGTTGGTTTCAACAGGAGATTTTCTCCTTTTGTTATGAAAATTAAGGAGTTTTTGAGTGGAAACTCAGAACCAATCTATCTGAATTATCGCGTTAATGCCGGTTTGCTTCCGTTAAATCATTGGCTACATGATCCAAATGTAGGGGGAGGAAGAATCATTGGTGAGGCTTGCCATTTTATTGATTTACTTCAATATATTACTGGTAAAAGCCCAGTTTCTGTTCGTAGCTTCGGATTGCCTGATCTTGGAAAATATAATGAAGATAATGTCAACATGGTGTTTACATTTGAGGACGGATCAATCGGAACTGTGGAGTATTTGTCGAATGGTGACAAATCTTGCCCTAAAGAATATTTGGAAATTTTTACGGGCGGAAAAATCGTGCAACTTGATGATTTCAAGAAATTATCTTTAATTGAGAATAATAAGCGGAAAGAGTTTAAATCTCCCTTTCGTCAAGATAAAGGCCATGCGAATTCCTGGAATGCATTTGTGGAGAACATAAGAAACGGAGATGAATCACCCATAAGTTTTTCAGATATTTGGAATGGTGCTCAGGCATGTTTTTCTGCTGTTCGGTCTTTACGTGAACAAAAAAGTATTCAAATTGATCTCTACAAATAACCCCAGACTTTTAATTAAATCAGTGCGAATTAAGTTTGTTTATTCAGGTTCAATTACTAGTTGTTAACAAAGTCATCTATGATTGTTAACATTTATGTTATTTTAAAGTATTAGAATCAAATTGGTAATTGTTAACAATAATAAATGTGTGTTGGATTATGTGAAACAACTTATTAAGGAGAATCCATGGCTGATGTCATATTGGTAGTTGAGGATGAAGTCTCTTTACAGGAGACACTTGTTTATAACCTAAAAAAACAAGGTTATGAAGCGGAAGCAGTAGGAGATGGACCTTCGGCAATAGAAACTGCTCGCAGATTAAAGCCAGATTTAATCCTTTTGGACATTATGTTGCCTGGAATGGATGGTTTTGAAGTATGCAGAATCTTGCGGAATGAAATTAGTACACCAGTATTGATGTTGACAGCAAGAGATGATGAAATTGATCGAGTAGTTGGATTGGAAGTTGGAGCAGATGATTATTTAACAAAACCATTTAGTATGAGAGAGTTAATTGCACGCGTAAAAGCAATGCTGAGAAGAGTTAGAATTATCAGAGATGAGTTAAATGCTTCTCAGATTGAAAGTGTAGATAAATTAATTTTGGATTTTGGAAATTTACGAATTGATGTGGGTCGGCGTGAAGTCAAAATTGATCAAAAGATCGTCAACCTTAAACCAAAAGAATATGAATTACTTTTTTATTTTGCAAAACATAAGAACCAAGTTTTATCACGCGATCAGATCTTAGAGAGTGTCTGGGGCTGGGATTATGTTGGGGACAGTCGTACAGTTGATGTTCATGTACGTTGGATCCGTGAAAAAATTGAAATTGAACCGGCTAATCCACGACGAATTATCACTGTTCGCGGTGCTGGTTACCGATTTGAAGGGTAAGTATGCGTAATACGCTACTTTATCGAATTGCCTTTCCATTTGTATTGCTTATTCTCTTAATTGTGAGCGCGTTAAGTCTTTATTACGTTTCATTTATCCGAAATGCTTATATAGAATCTTTTTCAAAGAACTTAGAAACCGATTCTTACATTGTTGCGGATCAGACCTTACCACTCCTTATTGATTCTACGGATAATAAAATAATTCAGGAAGATATTGTTAAAACATCTGAATTATTGAATGTACGAATAACAATCATTAAAAACGATGGTTCAATCCTTGCTGATTCTGCAATGAATCCTATGGAAATGGAAAACCACTCAAATCGCAAAGAAGTTTTAGCTTCTTTGACGGGAAAAGTTGGATCGGATATTCGATTAAGTGAATCGCTTAATCAAAAGATGTTATACGTTTCTGTACCAGTTATTTTTGAAGGACAAATTATTGCAGTATCCCGCACTTCAATCTCATTAAAAAGTCTTGAACAAAAAATTGGTAATCTTCAAAAATCGATTATCGGGACAGCAGGAATAACAGCGATATTAGCTGTAATTATTGCAATTTTTGTTACCAGACAGACATTGAAACCGTTGAAGCAACTTACTAGCGTTGTGAGTCAACTTGAAAAAGGAGAATTTTCAAACAGGTTATTAACCGAAAGAAATGATGAAATAGGGAAAATAAGTCAAGCATTTATTCAATTGGTGAATCGGTTAAAAAACGAAATTGAAGGTTTTAAATTAGAACGAAGCACATTAAATGCTGTTTTAACCCATATGACAGATGCCGTATTAATTGTTGACAGTAATGGAATTGTTCAATTATGTAATCCATCGGCAGAAAAGATATTTTCAATAAAAAGGGATAATGCTATTGGAAAAACCCTCGTTGAAGTGGCTAGAAATCACCAGTTAGTTGAATTGTGGAAAGAATGTCTGGATTCACGTAAGCAAAAATCAACAACATTGGAAATATCCCCAAATAAACTTTTTGTTCAGGGCATTACCACACCTATGGAAGACGTTTTTCCTGGAGGTGTCTTGATCGTTATGCAGGATTTAACGAAATTGAGAAAACTTGAAAAAGTCCGAAGTGATTTTGTCAGCAATGTTTCACATGAATTGAGGACACCTTTGGCTTCTATCAAAGCATTGACAGAAACTTTGCAGGAGGGTGCATTAGAAGACCCGCCAGCAGCCCGCAGGTTTCTGGGGCGAATGGAAATTGAAATTGATAATTTGACCCAGATGGTTCAAGAATTGTTAGAATTATCAAAAATTGAATCTGGCCGGGTGCCTTTACGCAAACAGTTTATTAATCCAAGTGAAATCATTGATAGAGTGGTAGAACGAATGCAAGTTCAAGCAATTAGGTCAGGTCTTTCACTGATCTCTGAATATCCTACAGGTTTACCACAAGTTTTGGCTGATCCAGAACGGATAAGTCAGGTTTTTGTAAATTTAATTCATAATGCAATCAAATTTACCCGCCCTGGTGGAAAAATTACAGTCCACGCATATTCAGATCGTGGACGTGTCGTTTTTAAAGTAGAAGATCAGGGAATAGGAATCGAACCAGATTCATTACAAAGAATTTTTGAACGTTTTTATAAGATCGATAAAGCCAGATCAACTGGTGGAACTGGTTTGGGATTGTCAATTTCAAAACATTTAATCGAAATTCATGGGGGAAAAATTTGGGTAGAAAGTGAATTAGAAAAGGGAAGTTCGTTCTTTTTTACACTGCCTATTGCGTAGAGAATTAAAAATGTTTGTGATAAAATGCACATAAATTTCGATACAATATAATTTTGGGTTCAGTTTTCTATTCCTATATTTGACCTTAGGAGATACCAAGTGGATGAATTAATTGTCTCGTTATCGAGATGGCAATTTGCATTGACAACAATTTACCATTTCTTTTTTGTGCCTTTGACTTTGGGTCTCTCTGTCTTGGTTGCAATTATGGAGACTCAGTATGTTAAAACAGGTGATTTAATTTATAAAAACATGACTAAATTTTGGGGAAAATTGTTTGTTATTAATTTTGCCATGGGTGTTGTTACAGGACTTGTTCAGGAATTTCAATTTGGGATGAATTGGTCTGAATATTCTCGCTATGTCGGGGATATTTTTGGTGCGCCACTTGCAATCGAAGCGCTTTTGGCTTTCTTTCTTGAGTCAACATTTTTAGGAATATGGATTTTTGGGTGGGATAAACTCTCAAAAAAAATGCATCTCATTTCTATTTGGCTCGTGGCTTTTGGGTCAAGTGTTTCTGCATTTTGGATTTTGGTTGCAAATTCTTTTATGCAAGCTCCAATGGGATTCGTCGAGGAAAATGGTCGTTTGGTCATGAACGATTTTTGGGCTTTAGTTACAAATCCAAATGTATGGGTTCAATTTCCCCACACAATATTCAGTGGTTTTACCACTGGGGCAATGTTTGTCATTGGCATTAGTGGGTACCATTTATATAAAAATCAGAATAACGAGTTTTTTACAAAATCATTTAGATTAGCATCGTTGTTTGGAATCCTGTCCATCCTACTGGTTATTTTAATTGGCCATAGTCAAGGCCAGCAAATGATAAAAACCCAACCGATGAAAATGGCATCCGCGGAAGCGCTTTGGAATTCCGAAGATCCTGCATCATTTTCATTGATTTCAATCGTAAATGAAAAGGAAAAGAAAGATATCTTTTCATTTCGAATCCCTCGGATTCTAAGTCTCTTATCCTATAATCAGTTTTCAGGAAAAGTTGAAGGAATAAATCAACTGCAAGATTATTATGCTGAGAAATATGGCAGTGGGAATTATATTCCTCCAATTTCAGTTACCTATTGGGCATTTCGAGCAATGGTTGGTTCTGGTTTTTTGATTTTTTTTATTATCGCTTTGATTTTATTTTTTGTCTTGCGCAATAAAGACATTTTTAAATTCAGTTGGTCACGATTTATTCCTTTTGCAATCACTCTTCCCTACATTGCCAATAGTTCAGGGTGGATCTTAACAGAAATGGGGCGACAACCTTGGGTAGTTTTTGGATATTTGAAAACCGCTGATGCTGTTACTCCAAACCTTACAGTAGGTATGATTTTAACCTCTTTGATCGGCTTTGGTTTGGTCTATACAGGGTTAATGGTCGCAGATATCTATTTGCTTGCAAAATTTTCTAAAGGTCCAATTTTCCAAGAGGAAGCAGAAGAGTCTGAAATTAGTTATTGGGAAAGCGAGATCTAAAATGACATTAAACACCATATGGTTTTTACTGATCGCAGTCCTCTTTATTGGATATTTTATTCTGGAAGGATTTGATTTTGGTGTTGGAATATTATTGCCTTTTGTCGGGAAAAATGACACCGAACGACGGATGATGATCAATACTATTGGACCACATTGGGATGGGAATGAAGTTTGGTTGATCACCGCTGGTGGTGCTATGTTTGCCGCATTTCCCCAATGGTATGCTACATTGTTTAGTGGTTTCTATTTAGTGTTATTTTTAATGTTAATAGCATTAATCATTCGAGGGGTTGCATTTGAATTTCGGAGTAAAGACGAAAATCCGAAATGGAGAACGTTTTGGGATTGGGTGATATTTATTGGCAGTTTCATACCTGCATTCTTGTGGGGCGTTGCTCTTACTAATTTTATTCGCGGTGTGCCCATTGATGCGAATTTTCATTTCATCGGCAACTTCTGGAATTTAATTAGCGGATATTCTTTAATTGGGGGGTTAGTTTCCCTCACAGGTTTTACCCTTCAAGGTGCGATTTTCCTTTCCTTAAAGCTGGAAGAGCAATTCGCAATAAGAATAAATAAAATAGCCAGAAAGTTGTGGATTCCAAATATTATTGCTGTCTTTCTATTTGCTATCGAGACCTACTTTTTGACAGACATATTAGATCGCCTGGGTGTGAATCCAGGATTCGTTCCAATAGCAGCGGTATTATCACTGTTAACAGTTGGATGGCTTGTTTATCAAAATTATAATGGGTGGGCTTTTTTCATAAACTGTCTTGCTATCCTGTTTTCAACAACTACAATTTTCATGATTTTATATCCCAGAGTGCTCGTTTCAAGTATCGATAAAAATCTAAGTTTAACTATTATTAATAGCGCATCCAGTCCTTATACCCTCAAAGTGATGTCCATCATCGCTTTGATATTCTTACCATTTGTGTTAGGCTACCAAATATGGGCATATTGGGTATTTCGAAAGAGAATCACAAGTAATAAAGAATCTTTACATTATTGAAAATTATTGGGATTTTATATTTGGAGTCAAATAAAGAACGGAAATGAGATGTTTATGAAAAAAGCAATAAGTACAAAAAATTCTCCCCAGGCAATCGGACCTTATTCTATTGGAATCGAATTTGATAAATTTGTTTTCACGTCTGGACAATTAGGTATTAATCCTGATGATGGAATGTTGGTTTCGGGTGGGATAATTAATGAAACCCGTCAAGCACTTGTAAACCTTCAGGCGGTTTTAGAAAGTGGAGGTTCATCATTGGAGAATGTCATAAAAACCACAGTCTTCTTGCGTGATATTAATGATTTCTCGAAAATGAATGGAATATATTCGGAATTCTTTCATGAAATTCCCCCTGCTCGATCGGCGGTACAAGTTGCGGCTCTTCCAAAGGGTGCAGCAGTCGAAATAGAGGCAATTGCATTTAAGAAGATGAATGAATAAGGACCAGTCCTAATTTACGGCTATAATATAGTCGAAATATTGGAAAAAAATAGGAATAAAGAATGACGAATTTGGTTTCGATAATAATTCCTTGTTTAAATGAGGAACAACACATTGGTGACGTGATCCAGGCAATCGCTATGCAAACATTTCCGCAAAAAAAGATGGAAATAATTATTGCGGATGGAGGTTCTTCAGACAAAACAATAAATATAATTCAAGAAGCCCAACAAATTTATCCAGAATTAATGATAAAGATTATCGAAAATCCAGCAAGAATTATTCCAGCTGCATTAAATAGGGCTATTAAGGCTTCCGAGGGCGAGATCATTGTTAGAATGGATGCACACGCGATACCTGATAGACAATATATTGAATATAGTGTCCAGAATCTTCAGGAAAAAAAGGGTGCAAATGTCGGTGGGTTATGGATCATTAAGCCAGGAAATTCGACATGGATTGCCAAATCAATTGCGTTTGCAGCTTCTCATCCTTTTGGGGTTGGTGATGCTAAATATCGTTATTCACTCGAACCGGCATATGTGGATACAGTTCCATTCGGCGCTTTCAATCGATCCCTATTTAATCAGATAGGCCTCTATAATGAAGAATTGATGACAAATGAGGATTATGAATTAAATATGCGGATTATTAAAAGTGGCGGAAAAATTTATTTTGATCCGAAGATTAAAACTGAATACTATGCCCGTTCTACTTTATTTGCATTGGCGAAACAATATTGGCGTTATGGTTATTGGAAATTCCAAATGCTAAGAAAATACCCCGATACTATTAAATTCCGTCAAGCAATCCCCCCTATATTTGTTTTAGCTTTAATTTTCTTGATGATACTCAGTGTTTTTATTAATAAAATCTTTTTCATTTTCTATTTGGTGCTCCTGGTTTATGGACTAACATTGATTGTTGGGGTTGTTCCAATTTTCATGAAACAAAAGAAATTCTATTTGTTTCTTGGTATACCATTAGCGATTATTACCATGCATATTTTCTGGGGAACAGGGTTCCTCGTGAGCACATTAAAGAAAAAACAGAGGATATAATAAAAAATATATGGCTTATACCGTAAATCGAAGTAAGCTTTTCTTGCGCATAAAACCAGCTGAGAACCGAGTTATCCTGATCATAGGTGATGTTTTCGCTTCTTTCCTGGCATTGTTTTTAGCTTTGGTACTTTGGTCGATCGAACCAAATGAATGGTTGACTTTTTCATGGCAATTTATTATTGAACGACCGCCATTTTGGTTTTATTTATTACCTATTTTGTGGATCATTCTATTATCTGGTTTATATGACCATCGAAAAGCAAAGAAAAGGAAAGATACAATTAGCGGCATTTCCATGTCACTAATAATGAGTCTAATTTTGTATCTTTTTGTATTTTTTCTATCGAAACCCAATTCTTTACCGAGATTAGGAGTAGCTCTTTTTCTAATTGGATCCACAATATTTACATTATTATGGCGTTTGGTCTATATTCAGATATTCACCGGGTCAACTTTTTTACGAAGGGTATTAATCGTTGGTGCAGGTAATTCTGGTACAACGCTTGCGAATATTGTAAAAAATAGTTGGCCAATGCCCTTTCACCTTATTGGATTTGTTGATGATGATGAAGCAAAAATAGGGACTGAAGTATTAGGTTATCCAGTTTTAGGTGGAAGTGGGGAAGTTACAAGATTAATAGAAGAAAACTACATATCTGACGTCGTTTTTGCGATTTCTGGTGAAATGAAAAATGATTTGTTAGATTCTCTTTTGCATGCAGAAGAAATTGGTGTTGAAGTGACAACCATGCCGTTAATTTATGAAGAATTACTTGGTCGAATTCCGATTTTTTTGCTTCAACCAGATTGGTTATTGAGAACATTCATCGACCAATCTCATATCAACCGTTTTTACGAAATAGGAAAACGGATTATGGATATTATTGGTGGATTGTTAGGAATTTTGATTCTTGTATTTTTATTGCCTATTATTATGATTGGGATTGTACTTGGAGGGAAAGGTCCAATTTTTTATCAACAAATCCGACTTGGAAAAAATGGAAAAGAGTTTAAAATAATCAAATTCAGATCCATGAATATCGACGCTGAAAAAGATGGCAAGCCGAGACCAGCTCTGGAAAATGATGAAAGGATTACCAAATTTGGCAAATTCCTCCGAAAAAGTCATCTAGATGAATTTCCACAATTTATAAATATTTTAAAGGGAGAAATGAGTTTGGTTGGGCCAAGATCGGAAAGACCAATGATCATCAATGAGCTACAAAAACAAATACCATTCTATCGTGCTCGATTGTTGGCAAAACCAGGCTTGACTGGTTGGGCGCAGGTAAATTATGGGTATGCATCGAATGCTGAAGAAAATGCAATTAAATTAGAATACGATTTGTATTATATTAAACACCGAAATACAATGCTGGACTTGTCAATTTTATTTCAGACTGTCAGCGATGTTTTCGGGTTGAGAGGCCGCTAGTTGAGAAATCGTCCAAATTTACGAAATAAGTATGTGTTATTGGGGGATTTGTTCCTGATTACTGTCTCTATACTTGGAAGCTATGCTTTGAGACTGGAATTAGGAGCTCAATTTTTCCAATATTTACCGAGTGCGTATTGGATGCTGGGTATTTCTCTGATTATTAAACCTGTCATATATTATATTTTTGGTTTATATCGACGCATGTGGATGTATGCAAGCATTCAGGAGTTAAAACTAATTATTACTGCGGTGACAGCAGCATCTGCGATTGTTGCAGTATTAATGATCTCATTTCTTTCTCTGGGTCTCTTCGTTGGATTACCAAGAACTGTCCTGGCATTGGACTGGATTTTATCAATCCTACTCGTCGGGGGACTTAGATTCTCATTACGAGTAATTAGTGATAATTTGGCAGTTGGATCTGCCCCCTCAAAAGCTGGAAATAATAAACGAATTTTGATTATCGGAGCAGGAGATGCAGGCGCGTTGGTTGTAAGAGAGATGCAAAAGAATCCTCAAATGAATCAAACTCCGATTGGTTTTCTGGATGACAATCCCGGGAAATTGCATCAGCAGATCTATGGGTTTCCTGTAATCGGAAATATTAATGACCTTTCCATGGTTCTTGAAAACAATCAAATAGATGAAGTTTTAATCGCAATTCCCAGTGCTCCAGGTCGAGTTGTAAGACTTGTTGCAGATGTCTGTCGTGTAAAAAATACACCATTTCGGACTATGCCAGGAATTTATGAACTGTTGGGTGGAACGGTATCAGTAAGCCGCTTAAGGGAAGTTGATATCGCAGACTTGTTGAGGAGACAACCTGCCCATATGCATGATGAATTAATTGGTGCTACGCTTAGTGGAAAAACCGTGTTAGTAACAGGGGCAGGTGGATCAATAGGTAAAGAGCTTTGCAGACAAATTGCCAGATGGGGTCCAGCAGAATTAATTCTTGTTGGCCATGGTGAAAATAGTGTTTTTGAAGCGGTCCTTGACCTTAAGGAAAGTTTTCCAGGTTTAACTTTAACTCCAATTATTGCTGACATGCGTGATAAAGCACGTTTAAGCAATATTTTTAATCGCCATCAGCCAGAAGTTGTTTTTCATACTGCCGCACACAAGCATGTGCCATTAATGGAGCTGAACACAGAAGAAGCTGTTACAAATAATATTAAGGGGACAAAAAATCTCGTTGAAGTTGCCGAAGGACATCAGATCGAACGATTAGTCATGATATCAACTGATAAAGCAATTCGACCAAAAAATGTTATGGGGGCAACGAAACGAATCGCCGAGATGTTAGTGTTGTCAGCCGCCAAACGCACTGGAAGAGCTTATTGTGTGGTTAGGTTTGGGAATGTTTTAGGAAGTAGGGGATCGGTAGTTCCGATTTTTAAAAGACAAATCGCTAAAGGTGGTCCAATCACAATTACTCATCCTGATATGAAACGATATTTCATGACCATACCAGAAGCAGTATATTTGGTATTGCAAGCTGCAAGTATGGGAAAAGGAGGAGAGACATTTGTCTTAAATATGGGAGACCAGGTAAAAATTGTTGATTTAGCGGAGGATTTAATTCGATTATCAGGCTTAGAACCAGGTCGAGATATTGATATTGTTTTTACGGGAGCGCGTCCTGGGGAAAAATTAAGTGAGGACCTTTGGGATGAAGGTTTCACATTTCATAGAACTGAACACCCAGATATTTATCATTTAGCCGGGCAGGAAGAGTTAATGATTGAGGATATCGATTCTTTTGTGAGAAATTTGATGGAAATGGCAAAAGAGGGAGATATCTCAGGGTTAATCACAGCTTTTGATGAAAACATAGCCGGTGCACAAGTCCGAATTACACCACCTGAAGACATTACATCCATTAATTAAGGGGACTTATGCATATAGTAAATAAATCCGAGTGGGATAATTGGTTATCCCATCAAAAGAATTATCATATTTTACAGACTTCTCATTGGGGTTCTGTAAAGGAAAATTTCGGCTGGCAAAGTTTTCGCATTATCAATGCAGAGGTTGGGGCACAAATTCTTTTTCGAAAATTGCCATTAGGCCTGAAAATCGCATACATCCCGAAAGGGCCGATTGGACATCCTACTATGTCGTTTTGGGCTCAAGTAGATGAACTCTGCAGGACTCAGAAAGCTGTATTTCTAAAAATCGAACCTGATTTATGGGAAAGTGAAAAATTCAATATATTGGAAGAGGACCCACACAGATTCTTACCTGCAGCGACAATACAACCCCGGCAAACGATCGTGGTGAATTTAGCTGGCGAAGAAGATGTTTGGTTAAATCGCATGAAGCAAAAGACCCGTTACAATACTAAATTGGCTGAGAAAAAAGAAGTTTGTATACAAGAGTCAGGTGACATTGAGACTTTTTTCAGAATTATGGTTTCAACAGGCAACAGGGATAATTTCGGGATACATTCAAAGGAATATTACACGGAAGTTTATAATCAATTTAAATCTACCGGGAAAATATTATTATTGCTCGCATATTATCAAGATCAGCCGCTAGCCGGATTAATTGCTTTTCATCAAGGTTATCGGGCTTGGTATTTTTATGGGGCATCAAATGAAATTGAAAGAAATCGAATGCCTACTTATCTGTTACAACTTGGTGCAATGCGTTGGGCAGTTTTGAATGGTTGTACCCAATATGATCTTTGGGGAATACCAGACGAAAATGAAGAAATACTTGAAAAAGAGTTCTTAAAAAGAACTGATGGTTTATGGGGAGTTTATCGGTTCAAAAGAGGATTTGGTGGAGAGATAAAGCGATATCACACCGCTTACGATCGTGTTTATAACAAAGCAATTTATAAGTTTTATCAACTTTATTCATCACGGAGAGCTGTTTTGTAATTTTTATAATTTTGCAAACTGTTTTATGTCCTATCAAAAATAAAATTTTATTATCTTTTCATAATTACAGAAAATTACCAAAAATTTATCTAAGAGAAAATCAATTATGTCAATGTACACCATGCATGAATGTGATGAAAACGAATGGCAAGAAATTTTGCCGACGCTTCCTGATCCTCATTTTTTACAGTCTTCAGAGTGGGCAAGAGTAAAAATAAATTCAGGATGGTTCGCAACTTATAAGGTTTGGAAGTCTAGTGATGGATCAATTGTCGGTGGAGCAATGATCCTGGAAAAGCAATTGAATCTACGTATATTACCGATGAAGATTTTGATTCAATACATTCCAAAAGGGCCGTTGTTAAATTGGAATAATTATGATTTAGTCGAAAATGTTCTTCAGGATATTTCAGATCAGTCTAAAAATCGGAAAGCCATCTTTACAAAAATGGACCCGGATATCATTATTGAAAATCAGATGATTTCATGTTCTGCGAATAGTGAAATTTACTATTCTGAAAAAATCTCATCACAACTAATACAAGCTGGTTGGCATTTTTCTGAAGATCAAATTCAATTTCAAAATACTGTATGGGTTGACCTTGAACAAGATGAAGAAAAAATCCTGGTTAATATGAAGCAAAAATCTCGATATAATATTCGACTTGCAGAAAAGAAAGGCGTGAAAATTCGTGTAGCAAAAGTAGATGAATATCCAATAATCTATAATCTTTACGCGGAGACTTCTATACGTGATAATTTCATTATTCGTTCTAAAAATTACTATTTAGAATTATGGAAAACTTTTACAGAAGCCGGAATTTGTGAAATCCTTGTTGCTGAATTTGAAGGTTTACCGATTGCCGGATTGGTTATTTATTATTTTGGAACAAGAGCATTCTATATATATGGCATGTCTTCAAACAAACATAGAAATCTGATGTCAACATACTTAATTCAATGGGAAGCGATTAAACGTGCGAAGCAAAAAGGCATGAAAGTATACGATTTATGGGGAGCGCCGGCCAAATTAGAGGACACGGACCCGATGTGGGGTGTCTATCGATTTAAGCTGGGTTTGGGTGGTTCTCTTATTCGAACGATTGGTGCATGGGATTTTACATCAAGGAAGAATTTGTATATTTTATATCAAAAAATATTACCAAAAATCCTCAACATTTTTCGTTTCTTTGGGCGGATGAAAACCCAACAATCCATTGATTAAGCAGAAAGAAATATAGGGTTACATCATGGTCGAGGTTGCCAAACTGGTCCAAATTCAAAATATTTACTTTCGAATAGTTGAGTCACATTAGCACCGTTAATGGTTGAAATGTAAATATCATGGTTAGTCCCATCAGGCCATCGTTCAAAAACGAACCATTGACCATCAGGTGATACATCTACCTCAGCTGCTGGAGATACATCCGGTTGACCTAAAGGTGGTATTCGAAACTCAAGCGGAAGTCCAGAGTTTGTTGTTCTCAAACCAGAGAAAAATGGAACACCACCGCTTTCGCTTTGCATTGTGAAGAAGATGATATTTCCATCGAAAGAGTATGCAGGATAATTCAAATTCAATGTTGATGATCCGGAAAAGCGTTTTGGATTATTGCCATTTGCATCCATTTGCCATATTTCTGATTGGGCAACTTTTCTCACAAAAGCGATATACTCACCATTTGGGGACCAGGCAGGTTGTCTATCTTTCCAACGGGTATCAGTAATTTCAAGGTAAGTTGAGGAAACAAAATCAAATATGTAAATGTGGACTAGTTTTTCTTTTGTCTCTGGATCATTACCTGGCCTAAGCGAAGAGAAAACCAGCTTACTACCGTCTGGTGACCAGTCAGGATCAAAATCTCCAGATGGATCAATTGGAATGGGTAGTGGAGATATTTCCAGACTATTATTCAACTTGAGCACAAAAATCCTTGCTCCTTCATAAATATCCTGTTTAGAATGGCAAGGAGAAATAAAAGCAATAGATTTCCCGTCAGGTGACCATGTTGGTTGGCAAGCTCCGTCTGCAAGATCAGTTAATTGAATTCGTTTTTTGGTTTCCATATCAAATGTCCAAATCTGCATTACTTCGCCGTTTTCATTTGATGCATAAGCGATTAATCCACTACCACCTCCAATAGGGGTTGCATTAATCGCCAATTCTATTGTTGGCGTAATTGAAACTTCAGCTGCGATTGTTGGTAATGGAGTTCTCGAAGGTTTAATCACCAAACTTGGTGCGATTGAGGGTGTATTAGTTTTTTCGGCGATAGGCAAAGAATTACTAAACAAGATATTTTCAAAATAATTAGAGATTTTTTTTGTCCTAAAATCATAATAATAACTGGAGCCTAAAATAATAATTGCAAATAATAGTGGTAAAAACCACTTAAAAAAGTTCTTTTTTGGTGATGATTGAGGACGACTCAAGGGTATACTGACCAATGGTTGGGAAATTCCAGTATGAATTACCTGTTTGTCAAAATTTCTTTTAGGTGGCGGTGTAAGCAAATTGGTCTCGACCGGGATTGAAGTCATGTTTCCCGAATCAAGTAATGCAGATCGAAATTCCTGAGCAGATTGAAACCTCTTTTCGCTTTCCAGTTCTAAGGATTTCTCAACGACTTGCGCTAATCTTTCAGTAATATTTGGCCTTTTCTTTCGTATAGGCGTTAATCTTTCCTTTCCAGTTACTCGTGACAAACCATCTTCAGGAATTACTCCCGTCAGTGCAGCGTACAACGTTGCACCAAGCGAATAAATATCAGACCGTTCATCCGTCCTACCAGTCCCATATTGTTCAGGAGGTGAGTATCCTGGTGTCATTGCTCGAGCACCAGTAGTTGTTTGCTGATTTCCTTCCAATAATTTTACAAGACCGAAATCCACTAAAACAACGTGACCTTCTGGTGTTATTTTAATATTCCCCGGTTTAATATCCCTATGAATGACTGGAGGCTGGCGTTTGTGCAGATACATTAGGGCATCGCAAATCGCTGCACCTATAATAATGACTTCTCGTTCAGATAATTGATCCAGCCGTTCGATTCTTTCTCGAAGATCTTCTCCTTCGATAAAATCCATTACCAGATATTGCCCCTGTCCAGGAATATGAAAATAATCATTTACTCTTGGTAAATTTGGATGTCGCAGTGTCGCCAGGATATTAGCTTCTCTTTGAAATTGGCGTGAATAATCATCTGTTAATACTAGATTTGCCTTAACAGCAACAGGAATGCCAATATTTTCATCAATGGCATGATATACAGAACTCATTCCACCTTGACCAAGGATTTTGATTATTCTATATCTATCATTCAGGATTGTATCTGGTGTTATCGGCATATTTGATAAGAGTGATTTTACCTTTGATAAAACAAATTAGCAATCTGGTTATATAGAATTATTATTCCGGTCAGGTATAATCTATACGATTGGTGTATGGGTAAAGATAATGTTAGAACTTGATATTAAAACAGCTGTTCAGACTGCATTCTTCTTAGCAATTGTTGGCATCCTTGCAAGCATTATATTAATTTTCCGGAATGTTAATTCTGCCAAAAAAATGCCTTTTTTCCGTAAACGGAGACAATTGCAATTGAAGTCAATTCGCTTGTTTTTTCTAACAATTATTTTTATTGGTGCGGCAATATTTTTTAATCAATATGCAGAGCCTGCAATTTATTTAATCTTTCCACCAAGTCCGACTATTACGCTTACTCCAACAATAACACTGACTCCTACAATAACTTTAACACCAACAATTACCTTAACACCCACAATAACTGAAACACCTTCAATAAGTCCCACCCCGGAACTTCCTTCTTTGATTCGAGAAACTTTTGAAGGTACTGTGGTTCCTAATCCAGATGCACTTTTTAGCCCACTCGTAATTTCGAAAGAAATTGGTGAGAACCTTCAACCAATTGATCCAAATATTGAATTTGATCAACCAATAGTCACACTTTATGCCACATTTAGTTATATTAATATGGTTACGGGGAACCAATGGACAGCGCTTTGGAAAAGAGTTGATGATCAAGCTTTAATTTGTTATGAGTCTATTCCCTGGAATGGTGGAACAGGTGGTTATGGATATTCAGATTGTACAGTTCCTGCTTCCAATTGGTTCCCCGGTACCTACGAGGTTCAAATATTTGTAGGTTTGGAATGGAAGTCGGTGACCCGATTTACGATAATCGGGGTTCCTCCAACTCCTACTTTTACATCTACTTTTACTTCAACTGCATCCTCGACTTTTACGATTACCCCTTCAAAAACACCTTTGCCTTCTTATACATCGACGAATACCGCCACCAAAACTAACACTTCAACAAAAACTTTGACTCCAACGATTACCAGGACTCCGACGAAATCAAACACACCAAGACCGACTGTGACTCCTCGACCCACAGATACACGGTGGCCGTCCCAGACTCCCACAATGATCCTTACACGTAATCCTTAATTACAAAACTAGATTATTCTTTTTTTTGAAATGAATCTTGATGTGATTTCAGTTGCTATTTTACATGCGAGGTGAGCATTATTTTTCAATAATGCTAAATTTGAAGCAACTGTTACTCCACTACTATTAATTGCTACTTTTTCTAACAAATAAGGTGTTGCCTCAGGTCCGTGGATTCCTTCATTTTCAGCATCCTTAATTGCGTTTTGGATATAGTTTTCTACAATTGATTTCTCAATTTCGCTCTCTTTAGGGATTGGATTAACCACCAGAATAGCATTTTGTAGTTTGAGCGATTTTTGGTGTTTAAACACGTCGACAATCTCAGAAGTCGTTTCCACTTTATGCGTAACTTTTAGTCCACTGGTTCGAGAATAAAATGCAGGAAATTCATCAGTTTGGAATCCCAATAACGGAACCCCCATTGTTTCTAAATATTCTAAAGTTGCTGGTAAATCTAAAATTGATTTTGCTCCTGCGCATACTGTAATAACTGGATTTCTTGATAATTCCAGTAAATCATTGGATATATCAAAATTCGAATTTCGATGAACCCCACCAATTCCACCGGTTGCGAATACCGAAATACCAACAAGCTGAGCAATGACGAGAGTTGCAGCAACAGTTGTGCCTCCGTACCATTGATTCGATACAGAAATCGCTAAGTCTTTTGTGCTAATTTTGTGGGTCTTATTATTTTGTGACAATTCAGTAATCTGCGATTTTGACAGACCAACATGAATTTTTCCATTGATCAGGGCAATAGTTGCTGGAACAACATGATGATTTTCGGCAATCATTTCCATTTCAAGGGCAAGTTCAAGATTTGTTGGATATGGTAATCCATGAGTAATCACCGCTGATTCAAAGGCAACTACTGGCCGATTCGAAGTTAAAGCTGATTTTACTTCCCGCGAGATTATGATTAGATCTGAAAAGTTATTCATGGAAACCTTTTTTTAATATTCATAAACTTATATGTTGGTTTAAATTAATTTAATCAAATATTTTATTGTTAATATTAGGTATCGAGTAAATTTATTATTCATTTTTCACTGGGGAACTGCAAAAAATATCAAGTATCGATCATTATTACCAATTTATTCAACGAGATTATTATAATTGAAATGAAAAAAGAATTTTTAAGGATGAGGTAAAAATGATCAAATTTCTTTTACTTCGGCTTTCGAAATCGAATCTAATAAAAAAAATTTTTCTTAGATGGAAATTAACTAAAAGAATATCCAGGCGTTTCATTGCTGGTGAAACATTAGAAGACGCTATTAATACAGTACGACGTTTGAATCAAGCTGGTTTCTACACCACAATTGATTATCTTGGAGAACAGACCATTACAGAAGAAGATTCGATAATGTCAACAGATGAAATTGTTAACTTGATTCAGGCAATAAAAATTGAACAGATAAGCGCTAATGTATCTATTAAATTGTCACAAATCGGCCTTTTATTAGGATCCAATTTGTGTAAACGAAATCTTGAAAGAATTCTGACTCAAGCCAGTGAAACAGAGAATTTTATCCGTATTGACATGGAAGGTTCTGCAATTACTGAAGATACTTTGAATTTAGCTATATGGGGTCGGTCATTCTATAATGGTGTTGGCACAGTTGTGCAAAGTTATTTGTTTCGTACTGAGAAAGATTTAGAAAGATTAATTGAAAATAAGATACCGATCCGCCTTGTAAAAGGTGCTTATGATGAACCGAATTTGATTGCATTTGAAAAGAAAAACGATGTAGATAAAAATTTTGATGTACTTGTCGAATATATTATTTCAAATTCACCATCAGAGTTCATTAACCGGGAACACAAAAATAAATTTCCACCTTTTCTTGCAATCGGTACACACGATTTATCTCGAATTAATTTCGCCACGAAGATGATTTCAAAAATGGGTTTTCCAAAAGATGCTTTAGAAATTCAAATGTTATTTGGGATACGAAATGATCTTCAGGGAAAATTTTTAAAAGAGGGATTTCCTGTTCGAATTTATGTTCCTTTTGGAGCACATTGGTATCCTTATTTCATGAGGCGTTTGGCTGAACGACCTGCTAATTTGTGGTTCTTTGTAACTAATTTTTTTCGCAAATGATCTGGTTTGACAATCTTTCCAAAACCATTTTTTGTTAAAATATGTCGAACTAATATTTAGGTTTTTTACCCAATGGTTTAAATATAATTAGTTGTTTAATCTCATTAATAAAAAGAATAAGGTAGAATTCTAAAGCTTATTCAATCACGAACTTGTTCATAAATGTGAATGCTGAAATTTTGAGAGTTACTGGAAATGTGTGGATTATATTGAAAACATTATTAGAGTGTTATTAACCACTTAAATCAAAAAATCTTAAGAAAGACTTTTGAATTAACATATTATAAAAATGGATGAAACCAAACAAATTTCAAAAATAATAATTGATTCATCAAGAATTCCGCTTCTTGGTGGGGCTATTTTAAGTTATTTAGTTGGCACAGGGTTTGTTTCTTATGTTGGTAGAAATGTTAATTGGTTGTTATTTGGATTGGGTCTTGGAATTGTTATTTTGTTTTTGATGGGTTCAGAATACCTTTCTATGTTTTTTTATCTCAACCAACCACGCCCAGAATTTGAACTAAATTTCCGGACTAAATTAAAAAATTCTTTCTTCCAATTAGGATTAACTGTTCTTTCTGTTGGCGCAGTTGTGACTTTCTTTATGTTTTTCTTTGTTACGAATAAACTTGAGATTTGGATTTTTTTGGCGTTATTTTTTATTCTGAATATTATCCTTGTGTTTCCGCCTGTGGAAATTCGAAACAAGGGATATCGAGATCTAATTAGTGCAATAAATCTAGCTGTGCTAACGCCAGCATTTGCTCAAATCCTCCAGTTGAAAGAACTTCATCGCTCGTTGTTATTAATAACCTTTCCAAGTTTCTTTTTGGTAATCGCAATTTTTTTGGCATTTTCATTAGAAAAATATGCATCCGATATCAGTAATAAAAAATTGTCTTTGATGACAGTAATGGGATGGAAATCCGGCATGAATTTCCATAATTTGTTTTTATTGATGACATATTTTTCTTATGGTTTAGCTGCGATATTTGGGCTCCCATTTAATTTTTTGATGTCAGCTTTGTTTGCTTTCCCATTTTCAATCCTTCAATTCTGGGAAATGGTTCGAATTGGTAATGGTGAAAAACCTCGCTGGAAAATTCTAAAATTGTCTGCTTTAGCATCAATAGGCATTTTAGTATATTTCTTATTATTTAACTTGTGGTTTAGGTGATCTATGGTTGAATTTTTAAAGTTGGTGACTCCTGAAGTTGCAAAAGATTATTTTTATTCTTTTGTCGATAAATTTGAGAACAAAACAGAAATTATTGAAACAAAATGTGCATTAGGTCGTGTTGTTGCATTACCGATCATTGCAAGTGAAAATATTCCAGCCTTTCCAAGAAGCACTGTTGATGGGTTTGCGGTTTTAAGCAAAGATACTTTTGGGGTTTCAGAAAATTTACCTGGGTTATTTAAAGTAATTGGCGAAGTTGTAATGGGGCAACCAGCAGAAATTGAAATCAGGTCTGGTGAGGCTGCTGTTATCCATACTGGTGGTATGCTACCCAAAGGAGCAGATGCAGTCGTTATGATTGAAAATTCACAATTAACTTTTCCAGGTGAAATTGAAATCATGAAATCGGTTGGTCATAATGAGAATGTTATCCTTACAGGAGAAGATGTTAAAGAGGGTGTTGAAGTCTTCACGCAAGGCACCTTATTACGACCTGGAGATATCGGTGCCTTAATGTCATTAGGAATTACTAAATTATCGGTTTTCAAACTTCCTAGGGTTGGTATTGTATCTTCAGGCGATGAGATCGTTGATCCAGAACAAAAAATCAATGTTGGGCAGGTTCGTGATATCAATTCATATTGCCTTAGTGCTCTGGTTCAAAGCCATGGGGGTATTCCAAATCGATATGGAATTGTCCCGGATGATAAAAAAAAGCTCACAGAAGTTATGAAAACTGCATTTGTTGAAAATGATTTGATTATTGTTACAGCTGGCTCTTCTGCAAGCGTGCGTGACCTTACTGCTGAGGTAATCGATACGATTGGTAAACCTGGCGTTTTAGTTCATGGCGTAAATGTGAAACCTGGAAAACCGACAATTTTGGCGATATGTGATGGTAAACCAATTATTGGTTTACCTGGAAACCCTGTTAGCGCATATGTAATTGCTTCTATTTTTGTTGTTCCTTTATTGCGAAAAATTCGTGGAGAAAAATATTTCGAAAAAAGGCAAAAATTGAAGGGCATATTAACAATAAATGTTGCTTCGTTAGCTGGGCGTGAGGATTGGATTCCTGTCATTGTTCAGGAAGATATGGAATCAGGAATAAAAACCATCGAGCCTATTTTTTATAAAAGTAATTTAATTTTTTCGATTATCCGTGCAGATGGTTTTTTACGAATTCCTCCGGATATTACTGGATATTCTGCTAGAACTGAAGTCGAAATCATTCTTATTTGAGGTCAAAAAAATGTCATTGTATTTACACGATATACCTTTAGATAAAGCCAAAGAAAGATTTTTTGATGCGTTGAAAGAATTTCATTTGGACTCGTGTTTGGGATCGGAATTGATTCCGATTGATGAATTTGCAGTGGGCAGAGTATTAGCTGAGCCAGTTTGGGCAAAAATCTCCTCTCCTCATTACCACGCTTCAGCGATGGATGGTTTTGCTTTAATTTCAAAATCGATAGAAAATGCTATGCCAACCAATCCTGTATCGTTGCTTGTGCCGGAACAAGCTGTTTATTTGGATACCGGCGATGTACTTCCGGATTGGGCAAATTGTGTTGTGCCAATTGAAAATATTGAGGCTTTGGATGAGAATGGGAAATTGTGTGAAGAAATTCGTCATCCGTATATGATTCGTCTTCGTGCTTCTCTTGCCCCATGGTCCCATATTCGGCCGATTGGGGAAGATATCGTCGCCACAGAATTAGTCCTGCCTGTTGGAAAAACCTTAAGACCAGTTGATTTAGGGGCTGCGGCTGCAAGTGGGCAAGATCAATTGGTTGTGGTTAAGACACCATTGGTCTCGATTTTACCGACCGGCACAGAATTGGTGCCAATCGGTACGGATGTGAAAAAAGGTGACATTATTGAATACAACTCGGTAGTATTAGGAGCACAAATAATTGAATGGGGTGGAAAAGTCCGAAGATTTCCAATAACAATTGATGATTTTGATCTGATTTGTGAGAATGTGAAAAGAGCCGCTTTGGATTCTGATCTGATTTTATTAAACGCAGGTTCTTCTGCCGGCGCCGAGGATTTCTCTTCTAAAGTTGTTGAAACTTTAGGAGAATTATATGTTCATGGAATTGCTGTCCGACCTGGGCATCCAGTGATTTTGGGAATGATTCACTCGGATTCAGGTCGACATGTACCCATTATTGGGGTTCCAGGATATCCTGTATCCGCAGCAATGACCGGTGAGATTTTTGTCAAGTCCCTTATTTACCGATGGAATGGAAAAAATGAAATTCCTTATGAAGAGATTGAAGCAAAGATTACTAAGAAAATTACATCACCAGCCGGTGATGATGACTATGTCCGGATTTTAGCTGCGAAAGTTGACGGGCAATATTTGGCTGCACCATTGTCAAGAGGTGCTGGTGTAATAACTTCTTTAGTAAAAGCAGATGGTTTTGCCATTTTACCTCGAGGGACTCAAGGTGTAGAAGCTGGGGAGAAAATTATTATTCATATTAATAAAAATCTGGACGATATCGAAAATACGATTCTCGTGATTGGATCCCATGATTTAACGATTGATGTACTTGCAGAATACGTGGCTCAATTCGGGAAAAG
>PHBS01000217.1 GCA_002841995.1 Chloroflexi bacterium HGW-Chloroflexi-8 | reverse complement strand
AGTCTGGTTTCTAGGGTCCAAAATTGCCGTAACCAACACTGAATTCACGCCAAATGGCCTGGGAATATTAGCCCTTCTCACAGCAGCTTTTTCAGTTCAACCATTTTTATATTCTGCATTAATTATTGAAATTGCAGTTTTAATTAGTATTCCAATGCTAATCCAACCCTCAAAATTATTGGAAATTGGCGTTTCGAGATTTCTTATTTTTCAGACCCTGGCCATGCCTTTTATATTATTGGCAGGTTGGGGATTTGAACAAGCAACGATTAGCTCAAACTCAGCCCAAATAAACTTGTTTTCTGCTGTTTTACTCGGGTTTGGTTTCTCTCTTTGGTTGGCCGTATTTCCATTTTATACCTGGGTACCCTTATGAGCTGAGACAGGACATCCTTATGCTGCTGGCTTTATTTTTGCATTATTTCCAACTACGGTGCAATTAATACTTGTGGATTTTATTAACAATTATTCATGGTTAAGAAGTACTGCAATTATTAATTCAGCTTCCCAATTAATGGGTGTTGTTATGGTCGTTATCTCTGGATTATGGGCAGCTTTTCATAAATCCTTACTGCGTCTGTTTGGATATCTTATTTTAGTAGATATTGGATTTTCATTGATCGCATTTAGTGTCAATACTCATGTTGGTTGGGAAATTTATTTTTCAGCAATTTTTCCAAGGTTATTATCTATAGCAATTTGTTCTTTATCAATCTCAATTCTTCGGGCACAAAAAGTAACCTTGCATCTTGATTCTATGAAAGGGCAATTTTATTCCAGCCCAATTGCAATTATCGCTTTTTTGACAGGATGGTTTTCTTTGAGTGGGTTTCCGCTATTTCCAGGTTTTCCACTTCGTCTTGGATTGTTAATGAATTTATCTGAGAACACTTTAGTACTTCCATTATGGGCCGTATTTGGTATGTTTGGCTTGTTTTTTGCTAGTTTTCGGATGATTTCTGTTTTCTTTTCACATACAGGTGATCGAAAAATTGTTGTTAGTGAGACTCCAATTCAGGCAATACTTCTGGGAATTGGGATCATCATTTTATTTTATCTCGGAATATTCCCGGGTTTTTATAATCAAATATTTACACCGGTATTGGAAGTATACAAAAACCTACCATAGTTGTATCTTTTTTGATTAATTTCGCAATGGTATAATTTTTTTGTAATCATGATTAGTCTTGGAGCTTATACATGGACTTCGAACAAATAATTAAACGGATCGAATGGTTAGATGATGAGAGACGTAAAGATAAATTATTAATTTCATCACTTGAAGATCGATTACTAAAATATGAAGGTAGCTTTGCTCCTTTGATGCAGGAAGTAAAAGCTGTTTCTAATGATGTTAGTCGGATACAGGCAGTTTTAACAAGATTTGATCAGATTGATGCAGCAATTTCTCAAATTCGCGTCGATTTTCCAAGATCAGTCGAAGCAATCGAAAAACAAAGATTGGAAAAAGAAAGAGAAATTGAAAAAGTAAGATTGGCAGACCAGGAGTCCATCACTCAGTCTATCGCTAATGTCAGGAAGGGTCTGGAACCAATTCCTGAATTGAAAAAAGATTTAGCAGCACGGTCGGAAGAAGAAAAAAGATTGGTGCGTTTGATCGCTGAGGTTGATAAAAAAGTATTAGATAGTAAAAGGTCTGATGATGAGTACCGGAGAAATTTAAAATTATTAGAAGAAAATATTCGACAGGACTCGAAAAGAATTTTAGATATTCAAGGAGAATTATCTGCTGTCAGGAAAAGAGTCGAAGAACAGCGCGGCAAAGTTGATCTTTCAAATGAGACGTTAAGAAGAATTGAAATGAGACAAAATGAGTTGGTCAATGCAGAAGTTGAGCGAAAACAATCTCAAACAGCTTTTATTGAGCGACAAAGTATGATTCAGGTAGAACGTGATCGGATTTGGCGGGAATGGCAAACCCGTTTCGAAATAATCGAAAATCAAGCTTTGAACCTGGACGCTCAATTACAAGCTTTGGACGCAACTCAAAGATCCGTGAAACATGCTCAAGAAAATTTTGATGAAATCACTCAGCGTTTTGAACGAAGGATCAATGAAATTACGGAAATGCAGAGATTGGTTGAAGATCGGTTTAGGCAAGAGTGGGTCTCATTTAAAGCAGATGACCAAAAGCGATGGTCGAATTACATGTTAACGAACGATGAACAAATTCGAGAAATTGCTAAACAATTTGAAAAAATATCTGAAAGATTGATCCAAGTGGAGGATTCAACGCAAGATTTTCGAGATATTATTCAGCAAATATTACAAACAACTCAGAGAAGACTCCAGTCTACATTAAGTTTTGCGCGTGATCAAAATAACGATTTTAATGAGAGCTTTGACATTAAGAGCTAAAAACTAATGAGGGTAATCGGAACTGCCGGGCATGTTGACCATGGAAAATCTTCCTTAGTCAAAGCATTAACTGGAACAAATCCTGACCGCCTTAAAGAAGAAATAGCCAGAGAAATGACCATTGAATTAGGTTTTGCCTGGATTAATCTTCCCAATGGCGAGGAAGTCGGTATCGTGGATGTTCCTGGTCATCGAGATTTTATCGGTAATATGCTCGCTGGGATAGGAAGCATTGATGCTGTGTTATTAATAATTGCTGCAGATGAAGGTGTCATGCCGCAGACACGCGAACATCTGGCAATTATAGACCTCTTACAGATTGACGCAGGAATTGTGGTGATGACAAAGACCGACCTGATTAGCGATTCGGATTGGTTGGATTTAGTCGAATTAGATATTCGTGAAGCACTGAAAAACACAATCATGGAGCATGCATCTGTGGTAAGAGTCTCTTCATTCACAGGTGAAGGTCTCGATATTTTAATAGAAGAAATTTTGAGGACGCTGGAAAAAAAGAAAAAGAAAGCAGATTTGGGTAAACCAAGATTATCTGTTGACCGTGTTTTTTCACTTTCTGGATTTGGTACAATTGTGACTGGAACTTTATTGGATGGTACTTTTCAAGTTGGTGATGAAGTAATTGTTTTCCCAAAAACTACAAAATCCAGAATTCGAGGAATCCAAACTCATAAACATAAAGCGGACTTTGCAGGTCCTGGAACCCGAACGGCGATCAATTTAACAGGAATTGATGTTAATGAAATTGAACGAGGCGATGTTGTGACTTCGCCCGGAAAATATTCTACAACTAAGCGCTTTGATGCGTTTGTAAGAATTTTGCCTGAATCAATTTCTTCATTAAACCATAATCAGGATGTGAAAATTTTTGTTGGAGCAAAAGAAGTTTTATCTCGGGCGCGAGTTCTTGGATCGGATGCGATAGAACCTGGAAACAAAGGTTGGGTTCAATTTGAGACTAATTCACCTTTGATTATTTCCAGGACAGATCGCTTCATTATTCGTCGACCTTCTCCAGCGGAAACAATTGGTGGGGGAGAAGTCGTTAATCCGTTTCCCGAAGTCAGACATAAAAGATTTGACAAGAAAGTAATTCAAAAATTAGAAGCCTATTATATAGGTACCCCTGAAGAAATCCTCACGCAAGCAATTTTTGATTTAGAAGTGGCGACATTTGATGAAATTGTCAAAAAAGCGAGGGTTGAGCAAAACCTTGCAAAAGAAATCTTGCCACGACTATTGACTTCTGGAGTAGTCATTCACGTTGCAACAAGTATTGGCCATAAAGAAGAGGATGCCATCTATGGATCGCTTGGTTGGTATGCTAATACTGTGGCATCAACGAAAAATATTTGCGAAAAATACCATGAACAATATCCTCTAAGAAGTGGAATTCCGAGAGAAGAATTACGAAGAAAGCTGAGATTTTCTTCCAATATATTTTTATTTCTACTTGAAAAATGGGATCAAGAAAAAACTTTTTGCATTACCAAATCTAATCTTGCATTAAATAATCATAAAGTGGTTTTTTCCAAAACAGAAAAGCTAAAAATAGATAGCTTATTAGAATTATTTAAGAAGAATCCTTATTCAACTCCTGGAGTAAAAGACTGTATTAACACACTTGGGGAAGAATTATTTTCTGCTCTTCTCGACCAGGAGATATTCGTTCAAGTCTCAAATGAGATTGTTTTTACCAAATTGGTCTATGATGAAATGCTTTCACAAGTTATTACCTATATTGAACTCAAAGGCGAGATGACAGTCGCTCAATTTCGAGATTTATTTCAAACAAGTCGAAAATATGCCCTTGGTTTTTTAGAAAAAATGGATTCAATTGGGGTCACATTTCGGGACGGTGATACAAGACGCTTGCTTCAAAGGCGGAATTCCCAATAATTTCTGGTTGAAATAATTGTGT
>PHBS01000029.1 GCA_002841995.1 Chloroflexi bacterium HGW-Chloroflexi-8 | reverse complement strand
TCTTTCTGCAATTTGTTTTAATAATGCATTTCGCTGGGTAATAATTTGTGCATATTCACTGAGAGTTTTGGCATAGCCAGGTACTACTTGCGACAAAGCAAAGTTGAGATATCTTCGCCTTTCATCGGGACCACCTTCTATGATTTTCGTCATTTGAGGAAGAAAAATGACTGCATTAAATAATCCAATTGCTTGATGAACGGATCGTTTTACCCCATTTATGAGAATTTCTTTGCGTAGTTTTGCATTTCCATTCTCACCATTTTTCTCGAGAATGATTCGCGTTTCAACTTTAAAGTTTTGATCGCCTTTTACAAAATCAATTATCAAACGTGCAACTGCAACCTTTTCATCCAAATTTTGGAAATTGATAAGTTGTCGATCACTGGATGCCTGTATGGAAGTAAATGTTGAAAAAAAATAAATCGCTTCTAATAGACTTGTTTTACCTTGCGCATTGTTTCCTTGTAACAAAAGAATCCGCCGGGGCACATCCATGTCCAGGCGGGTAAATGCACGAAAATTCGTCAGTGATAAATGTTTCAAATACATAAGAAAGTTGAATTCGATCTCAATCTACTAATCGGGGATTTCAGCCATTTCCTCGGGTGAAGGTCGCCAAACTCGGGTGGCTCTATCTGTAAAGAGTACGCCTTCCAAATGATCAATTTCATGTTGGAAAATTCGCGCCAACCATCCGGAAGCCTTGATTTTGATTGGTTTGCCAAATCGGTTTAATCCTTTTACAGTTAATGAAAGATGTCGATCTACTTCTCCTGCAATTCCAGGTATTGACAAACATGCCTCAACACCAATTTCTTTTTCTTCAGACGGTTTTGTAATATCGGGATTGATAACTACATATAATTTTGGTTTCTGTTCTTCATTTTCTGCATATTCAATCACAATTAATTGTTGGGATATCCCTACTTGGGGAGCAGCTAATCCTACACCGGGAGCTGCCCGTAATGTTTCAATCATATCTTCGATTAATTCGTTTAAATCTTTGTCAAAAGTTGTAATTTTATGTGCTTTTTTACGCAGTACCGGTTCTGGTACGTATACTATATTTCTTATTGCCATTCTTGATCACCTTTATTTGACTATCGATAAAAAAAACTTCTAATTTTTTTCCTCTATATTGTAACCTGAAAATCCTTCAAAGGAAGGTGGAGTAGGAGGTGTGCCACCATTTTTTACGACCTGGTGGTAAATCTCAATCCAATCTGCCATTTCCTGTTTTTGTCGTTCCTGTTCTTTTTCTATTTGCTTCTGATTAAATTCCCGATAACGATCAAAAATTTCACTTTGGGCTGCTGAAGGGTTATAAATATAATCAAATGTGAACGTCGTGTCACCAATACGAATATAAACAGTACCAAAGTTTAATAGTAGTCCAATTAATCCTAGACGTTCAAATTCAACTGTCTGAATGTTTTTAAGGGGAGCTGATCTTTTTTGTTCCTCACCAAGCGGTTTTTTATAAATATCGATGACCTGGTCATGGGTGACAATATAGCGGTCATTTCGCCAGTCAATGTATTGATATAGCCACCAGAAAAAGACTCCTAGTGAAATGAAAAGGATTAGGATAATATATTGCCCTAACGGAAGAGGTGTAAAAATACCAGCAACATTGAGCAAAAATGATAAGAATAAGAAAACAAAAACAGCTGAAGGTAAACCAATTTTTCTCAATAGAATGAACCAGTGGGTTCGATATGTGATAACACCATTTTCTTCTGATCGTAGACGGAACAAACTGGATAGCCACTCTGTCAAGAATCCGGATTTCACCGAAGAAGGTGCATCTGAATTCATGTTCTGGATTGTCTCATCAAAAGGATCCTCATTACGTTTCGAATAACCAAGCCGTTCTCTAATAGCGTCTTCTTTTGAATTTCTTTGAGACTTTTTGGAAAGCACCTTAGATCGCGAACGTTCTTCATTTATCAAACGAACCACAAGATCGGGGTGCGCTAGATTTTTGAAAATCAGATTTCCTGTGAAAGTACGAATAATAATATTTCCATACCCAAGTATTCTGCCTAATTGATCTGTTTTTGTTTCAACCGAAGTGATGGCTTCCAATGGCGCTTCCTGACGTTTTTCATAAAACAAGGCCACCTTTTCCAGTGAAATTGCCCTTCGATTTGAAATTATTGAGAAATCATTGGTCCAATCAATAATGAGCCAAATAAGCCAAACAATCACCAAAAAAATATTGATAAAAAATATCAGATCGAGAAATGTACTTTTGTTTTCAGATGTAAAAAAAATAACCCCGGAAAATGCTAAAGTCACCATACTGATGAGGAGTGGAAGAATTAATTTAATGAATAGAAAAACAACATGTTTTCTAGCAATAAATTGAATTGACTCTCTGGGTGCACGCCAATTAAATTTATGCTTTATAAATAATCCAAAGCTGTCCAGGGCTAACCGCATCGGACTTACTATCTCAGGAAATTCGTGAATAATCGCATCAATTTGATCACTGGGTAAATGATACAAGACGATATTCGATGCCGCCACTGCGGTTACTTTTCTTGGCTGGTTTGCAACAAATCCTTCTTCTCCAAAAAAATCACCTCTTTGATAGGTAGAAATCTCATGGCCTTTATCAGAATTACCATGTAATATTTTTACTCGTCCGCTGGATATGATATAAAACCCATCGGCTTGACTACCGGCTTCAAATACAACTTCATTTTCACGAAATAATTGTGTGCTCAAACGATCCGCAATGAATAATAACTGTTCCTCATTTAATGAGTCAAACAAGTGAATTGTGCTCAATAATTCGACTAAATCCCTTAATTGATTGTCCATTATTATTAGTATATCTTAAGCTTTCGGTTAATCTGTTTCTATAATCTGGTAGAATCCTTTATCGTAGGAGATCAAATTGCGGAACCGAAGTATCACGATTGTCAGATTTGTTTCGATTTTTCTTTTACTTGTCACGGTAATTCTTTTAGTTTTCCAACTAATAAATTACAGCAGATTACGTGCCAGTTTACCACCCGGCTCGGTGGTTGGTGGTGTGTCTGTTGGTGGATTGAATCGTCAGGAAGCTGCAGACCGTCTAATTCAAGCTTATAGCATACCCATTGAAATCCGTTATGGAGATGCAGGTATTCAAATCAAACCTGCAACCATAGGGTTTGAATTGCAATTGGATATTATGTTGACTGCAGCTGATCAACAAAGAATCGATTTGCCTTTTTGGACAGGTTTTTGGGATTTTTTATGGAATCGATTTCCCACCCCAGATCCGGTTCCTTTAAGAGCGACAGTATCTGATGAACGGTTAAGATTGTTTTTCATCAATGAAATTGCTCCTCGCTATGATCAACCACCTTCAGAAGCACTCCCGGTTCCGGGAAGCACTCAATTTTTGGCTGGTGTGGCTGGCACCCGGTTGGATATTGATCGGGCAGTCATATTGGTAAAAGATGCACTTAAATCTCCTACCGCAAGAGTGGTGAATCTAACTTATAGCTTGGTGGAACCTGAACGGCCTTCCATACAAAATCTTAAGATTCTTTTGCAACAAATTTTGGATGTTTCTTCATTCAATGGACTGGCAGAGATTTATCTCCTGGATTTGCAAAATCGACAGGAAATTAGTTTTGCTTATCAAAATGGAGTATCACTTGCTCCTGATGTTGCATTTACAGCAGCAAGTACCATGAAAATTCCAATCTTAATTTCAGTTTACCGTCAAGAACCGGAACCTACGCCTACCGAAATAACAGAATTAATTTCACTAATGATTGAAAGATCGGAGAATGACCCTGCAGATCGATTGATGGAAGAAGTACTGGACGGCAACTTGGGGCCTTTACGGGTAACAGAAGATATGCGGTCTTTAGGTCTGCAAAATACTTTTTTAGCAGGTTACTTCTATATTGGTGCACCCCTGTTACAACGCATTTCAACACCTGCAAACCAAAGAACTGATCTAAATACAAATCCTGATTCTTATAACCAAACAACTCCAATAGAAATGGGCATGTTGATGGATGATATCTACCAGTGTGCGAATAACGATGGTGGAACTTTGCTTGCTGTTTTTCCAAACGAGATCACACAATCTGAGTGCCAGGCGATGTTGGATTATCTGTCACTTAACCGGATTGGTGTACTTCTCCAGGCTGGACTTCCTGAAACCACCAAAATTGCACACAAACATGGGTGGATTACAGAAACAGACGGATTAATCCACACGATCAGTGATGTTGGAGTGGTTTACACACCAGGCGGTAACTTTGTCTTTTCCATTTATCTTTATGATTCGAATCAATTAGTCTTTGACGAAGCGAATGTCATTTTTGCACAACTTGGTTCTGCGATTTATAACTATTTCAATCTATCTTCCAATTGAACAAAATTTGATAAACAATAATAAGTATAGAGAGATTTATCCTGTCTAATTCTTATTAAATAAAGATTTCTTTAATTTTTGGAGAGCTTCTTCACTACTTAAACCAAGAGGAGCGAGTATTTCTGCTTCCAAATCTTTTACTTTTGGTGTATTTTTTTGGATTTTTTCTTTGAAATGCGGATAACGAAGTTTTAGAGCTTCCAGACGTTCATCCAGGGATACGAGTTCGCTTCCTTCGGTTAGTTTGTCACAATAATTGACAACTTTCTCTTCCCAAGTATTAGGTTTTGAATTGTTTGAAGACAAATCGCCAATCAAGTGGTGCCCAGCGATTTTTGCCAATTCGGGTTGACCCAAGTCCTCCAGCATCCTTTTTGCCAAGATTGCGTGGCTTTCGACCCCATTTTCTTTTAATTTAGCCAGATCATGCAATAATCCACCACGATGGGCGAGAAGAGGTGAAATTTCAATACCTTGGCTTTTAAGCCAGATAGATAATTGGTATGATGCAGCAGCAACCATATTTACATGAGCAAGTAAAGTATGTGTTGCACCCTGTTGCATGTACCAACCCAGTGAGGTCTGATAATCTGGTAAAGGTGATGAATTTACGATGTCCGGAATTTCATTTAATGAAAAACATTCCATTTCCTGAAGAGGAAGGTGAGCGGTTGCGACTAAGTTTTTTGGATTAAACCAAATTGTATGAATCCCAATCATTAATGCCGGGAGAATATCGTTATGATAATCGTCCCCGATCATTATAATTTCTTCTGGTGACTTTTGTAATTCGGCACATAAGTTTTTGTAAAAGCTAAGGTCAGGTTTTTTTGTACCCAATTCATTAACAGTGAAATATTGCTGAATGTAATCATTTAAACCGACTCTTAGCATGGCTTCTGAAACATCCTGGGCATTTGAATCCTCTGCATTAGAGGCGACAAAAATTTGAAAATGGTTTGATAGTTCTTTTAAAATTTGTTGTGCATCAGGTACGGCGATCAATTCCGGCCAATTCTTCATCTTCCCGCTATATTGTGGATCGACTTTTATTAATGTGTCTCCACCATCGAAAACGATTGTTGTTATTTTCCGATCATTCATTATTTACTCCTGGAATTGATTCATGTCCAATTATATCGTTATTTATCTAGAACATATTTTTTATAACTGATGATATAATGCTTGAATGCCTTCACTTGTCGCACTTGATCTGGAAACAACTGGTCTTGACCCAAAGAAAGATGCCATTATTGAAATTGGAGCAGTACGGTTTAGTGGTTCAAGGGAAGAGACAGAATTCGATGCTTTTATCAATCCGGGTCGAACTCTTATCAATTCAGGGCGACCTCTTATTAATCCAGGTCGACCGATACCACCTGAAATCACCCGTTTAACTGGTATAAGTAATGAAATGGTACGCAATGCTCCGCCGTTAACAGCGGTTTTGCAGCAGTTTATAGATTTTGTTGGTGATTCACCTGTTATTGGGCATAATGTCCAATTTGATCTTGGTTTCCTGTTTCAAGCGAATGCCCTGCAATATGTTCAGGCAATCGATACGTTTGAAATGGCATCTGTCTTAATGCCGTTGGCTTCCCGATATAACCTGGGAGGATTGTGTCAGCAATTGGGCACACCTTTGCTTACTCCTCATAGAGCACTTAATGACGCAAAAATGACTAAGAACGTGTTCTTACGTTTATATGAGAAAGCAGAAGTTCTTCCAATAGAGTTGATCGCGGAAATTGTTCGATCCAGTGAACCTATCGATTGGGATGGTTTTTGGATATTTCAACAAATATTAAAATCCAGGACAAGAAATCAAACTATTCAACCAAAGAAAATAATTGGTCAACAAAAATATGGCGAATTATTTGCTAAGGCAGAAGTATTATCACCTGCACTAAAATCCAATCCTCAACCTGAACCGCTGGATGAAGAACATGTTAGTGCCATTTTGGAGCCCGGTGGAGAATTTTCCCGGTTTTTCAAACAATACGAATATCGGTCACAGCAAATTGATATGCTCAAGCATGTAGTGAAAGCCTTTTCAGAGGGATACCATTTGATGGTCGAAGCTGGAACAGGTACTGGAAAGTCTTTTGCATATTTGATCCCGGCTGCTTTATGGGCAATCAAAAATAATGAGCGTGTAGTTGTTTCGACAAATACCATTGCGCTTCAAGAACAACTTATGCAGAAAGATTTGCCAGATTTAAAATCTGCACTGGGATTGGATCTCAGAACCACAGTACTTAAAGGGCGAACAAATTATTTATGTCCGCGGCGGTTTGAATCGCTTCGATATCGTGGCGCGGAAACAAAAGAAGAAATGCGAGTTTTAGGGAAGGTTTTAGTTTGGTTGCATGAAGGTGGTAATGGTGATCGTGGGGGCTTGAATTTAAATAATCCCATGGAAAGAGACGTTTGGAATAAGATTTCAGCGGATGATGAAGCCTGTAACGCAGAGGTTTGCCTTTCCAGAATGGGTGGTGTTTGCCCGTTTTATCAGGCAAGGCAAGAAGCCCAAAGCGCTCATATTGTCGTTGTTAATCATGCATTGTTATTATCGGATGTAGTATCTGGCAGCAGAGTACTGCCTTCTTATGATTATTTAATCGTGGACGAAGGTCATCATCTTGAAAATGCAAGCACAAGCACGCTGAGTTTCCGTATCACCCAACATGATCTACTTCGTTTAATCAAAGAGCTGGGTTCGGTTTCAAGTGGTATTCTTTCTCGACTTTTGACTGCCTTGCGCCAGGTTGCAAAACCATCTGCTTTTGCAGCTGCACAGACAACGATTCAGAGAATTACGGATCTCGCCTTTCATCTCGAACAAGAATTTCAGATTTTTTTCAATTTAATTGAAGAATTTCTTGAAAGCGAACGTGACTTTCAGCCGATTGGTAATTATGCTCAACAAGTGCGGATACTTCCTGCAACAAGAACAGTCCCAGGATGGTCAAACGTAGAAATTCAATATGATGGTACTCAGGAAACAATGCATTCCATTCTGACTCTTCTTAATGAATTTCATCATAATTTATCAGAATACGCTGATGTTGATCATGAGGATTTGGAAGAATCGATTGGTAGTCTCGGTACTAATTTACAGAGATTTACTGAAGCAGCGACTCAATTAAATGCAATGATCCTCAAACCAGACTCGAATTTTATTTACTGGATTGAGAAACAACCTGATTCAAATCGATTAACTTTACAGATTGCTCCTTTGCATGTTGGCAATTTAATGGAAAAATACCTTTGGCATGAAAAAAAGTCAATTATTTTAACATCTGCTACTTTAACAACTCATGGTGAATTCGATTATTTGCGAAATCGATTAAATGCTGACGAAGCAGATGAATTGGTTGTTGGATCGCCTTTTGATTTTGAAAATTCTGCAATGTTATATTTACCAAATGATATACCAGAGCCTACTCAAACACAGGCATATCAAAAATCAGTCGAGCAGACTCTCATTCGATTGAGTAAAGCAACTGGCGGGCGTCTTTTAGCACTTTTTACTTCCTATGCACAATTGAAGAAGACTTCTCAAGCCATTTCAACCCCACTTTCAGAAGCGGATATTCAAGTTTATGAACAAGGAGAGGGTGCATCTGCCAATTCTCTATTAGAAACTTTTCGAGATACAGATCGGGCGGTGCTGCTAGGAACGCGAGCTTTTTGGGAGGGCGTTGATATACCTGGAGATGCACTTTCTGTATTGGTTATTGTAAAATTACCATTTGCGGTTCCATCGGATCCAATCGTGGCTGCCAGATCGGAGACATTTGATGATCCATTCAATGAATACTCAGTTCCAGAAGCGATTCTTACCTTTAGACAGGGTTTTGGTCGGTTAATTCGCACTCAATCGGATCGTGGCATCGTTGTGGTGATGGACCGAAGAATTTCAACCAAACGGTACGGGAAATTATTCATTGAATCGTTGCCGGGTTGTAAAACAGTCGTAGGATCTGTAATGGATTTACCGCAAAAAGCAGCCAAATGGTTGAATATTTAAAATAAAACGAGTTTTCGTTATCAGAAAACTCGTTTTATATTTATTTTGTTATTTATGCTTGTAGATTTTTAGCCATACTAACGCGTAATGCGACCTTTTGAATTTGCTTGAGTTTTTCAACTAATTGCGGTTGATTTCCTTGCTCCTCAGATTGAGAAATTACTCCAGCTAACATTTGCAAAAACTCATCCCCAACTTTTTCAATGTTCTTGTTAAGAATTTCCTTAATAGTGCTTTCATCCTCTGTCTTGAGTAGTTCTTCAATAAATTGAATCGACTCGGGGGGTTTATTTGCTTCTTCAATCATTGTGTTAAGCTGGTTTAATTTCGCTAATTTATTTAAATCGGAATTTTTTCTTGCATCTGACAAAGCATTTTGTACTGCTTCGACAAAAAACTCATTGACCTGGTTGCCATATTGTTGTAAACCCATCTCAATGGTAGGAGCGGATACAATTTTTTCCACCATTTCTCTTGCATTTGCCATTTCAATTTGAATTTGTTCATCAATTTGTTTAATGGCATTTGTCAAATATTCCCGTAATGCAATTAATTTGGATTTTTGATCCTGATCTGAAGTTGAATCAATTTTTTGTGTGATCAGCGTAAAAAATTCGTAATCGATCCCGGTCCGTGTCATTCCAACCAGCGTGGAACTGTAAACTTCACTGGGTGAATCAATGAACAGGGTTAATAATTTTTCTCTCGTAAGTCCTTGTTTTGCGAGATTTTGAAGATCATCCACTGCTTTTTGCGAATCTTTCATTTGCTCCTGAATTTTTCGCCCAACTTCTGTTTCTTCCAACAATTCTTTTTGGAAAATTGCTAATTGTTGTGCGGATTGTTTGTCGCCTTCCATCAAGCTAGCTTCTACCAGACGATTGACCAAAGCAAAAAATGTTTCATCGATGAGAGATTCTTCTTGATGAATAATTTCTTTGCGGGAATCCACATTGACTGTAGAAATCAGGCGTTGGATCAGGAACATTCTTTTTTGCTGGTCTTCCAGCATTTGTTTACTAATACCATCAGCTTCCAAAATTGTCTCAATCAGGGTTTGATAGGTAAACATGCTCTTGGCTTGGAATAAATAAGCTTTTCTTTTTTCCATCGCCAGGTCATTTACAGCTTTATTGATTAATGGTCCAACCATTCGTTCTTGTTGATTTACAGGAACTGCTAATTCTTGTGGAAAGTATGTAAGCAACAATTCTTTTTCTGGATCGTGGTACACAATTGGTGTTGGGTAAAGTCCCTGGAAACCACAAGATGGGCATTGGATCATATTTGCAGAGCCATTCAATAATTTTTGCTTTGCCTGTGGATCAGTGTTCACATCAAATAATTGTTGTATTTCTGCGGTCATAGGTGTGCGGCATCTTGGGCAGCTTATCTGTGTTTTTGGCATTTTTTAGTCTCTCTTTATTTTTTTTTGTGTGATTATACCACTTCGTCTACGCGGATTTAATTTCGTGTAATCGTGGAAGTGAGAAGCATATTCTTGCACCTTTTCCAGATTCTGTGTCGACCCATATATGTCCCTTGTGAGCTTCAATAATGGATCTTGTCAAAAATAGACCTAACCCTGCCCCCTTTGTATTTCGAGCCATATCTGGCGCACGATAGAAACGGTCGAATACATGAGGGATATCCTCAGGAGCTATACCAGCGCCTTGATCGCTCACACATACGATTACGATGTCCTGGCGTACTTGTCCTGAAATTCGAATTTCACCCTGGTTTGAATATTTAATCGCATTTGAAATTAAATTTGAAACAACCTGCTCTATACGCACTTCATCTGCCAAAACGATCGGGAAATCTTCAGGAAAATTAACAATAATTTGATGCATAGATGTTTGTGTTGCAAATCTCTTTGCTAATCGTTTGGCTAAGTCTGGCAGTGAAAGATCTGTTTGTTTTAATGCCAGCCCACCTGCCTGCAGTCTTGATGCATCCAGCATATTCTCAATTAGTAATCCTAGACGATCTGCTTCATCTTCGATCACAGTCAGACTTTCATCCACAATTGATCGATCCCAGCGGGCGTCTTCTCTACGTAGCGTACTGACGTATCCCTTTATGAGAGCCACTGGAGTTTTTAATTCATGACTGATGATCGAAATAAACGTACTTTTTAATTCATCGGCCTGACGGAATCGTGTTATATCACGAAGGGTGGCGACGATGTTTAACAATGTCCCTTCCGGAGAAATTAATGGCGCATAAGTAATTCCAACTGGAATTTTTGGTTTTTGGGGATTGGTTAGCAAATCACCTTCAACATAAAGGTGAGCATGGGCAGTCAAAGGCCATCCACCGGCAACTGCATCTTCAAGCGTTATCCCGGCAGGAGGATTTGACCAACGGATTACTTTTTGGTGATCCTGGTTGATTATGTCATTTTCGGAATTTTGAAACAATCTGACAAAAGCAGGGTTCACTCTTTCCACTTTTAAAGCTGGTGTGAGAATCATGATGCCATCTGCGGCTGAATCCAACAAAGCGGACATTCGTTGTTTTTCTTGAATAATTTGGTTGTAAAATTGAGCGTTTTGGACAGCAATAGCTGCTTGATTCGCAAAGCTACTTAAAACAGTTCGATCGTTTAACGAAAAGGATGCCGAATAACTTCGAAAGATATAAATTACACCTATTGTTTGTTCGCGAGCAACCAGTGGTAACCCGACACCATTTAATAATCCAAAACTTCCGGAATTTGCAAGTTCCTGGATTAAACGATTGATTTGAGTTAGCTCTACGTGAATTGGGTGTTCCTCAAGATCAGGTATCTGGTTGAAATAGGGTTCTATGTACTGAACTAGAGGTTTTGGCAGACCGGACCAAACCTGTACTTTCCATCCATTTTGTTCCGATCGAAGTGCAATAAAGCCAGCTTGTCCGGCCAACATTTCGATAGCCACGTGAAGAATTCGCTCCAGCAGTTTATCAAGATTTAACTCTTCTGCTAAAGCACGGGCTATATCTAATAAGTAATCTCTTTGGCGAACACGATAATCAGGAAGCATCATTTTTTTATGACCATCATTTACTTAATTCAGCAATATTAATTGCCTCTTCTAAGATTTCCAAACCTTCATCAACTTGTTCTTTAGTAGTACATAAAGGTGGGGAAATTCGAATGACACTTTTTCCACAGCCTAATGTTAACAAGCCTCGTTCAAATGCAAGATCTACTACATTATCTCGCAGTTCTTCATCGGCTTTTTTTGTAGTTTGATCTTTAACAAATTCTACTCCAATCATAAAACCTAAGCCGCGTACTTCTCCAATACTTGGATGCCTGGTTTGTATTTCCTTCATCTTATCGATCGCATACGCACCTGTTATGCGGGTATTTTCCATATATTCGTTTTCTATCACCTCAATTGTGGCAAGAGCTGCAGCACATGAAATTGGATTTCCGCCAAAAGTGTTTCCATGCGATCCTTTAGGCCAGTCCATGACTGATTTTTTTGCTATGAGTGCCCCTAATGGCATTCCGGAAGCGATTCCCTTTGCGGAAGTGACAATATCTGGTTCAACTCCAAAATTTTCTATAGACCACCATTTACCTGTTCTACCCATTCCGGCTTGTACTTCATCAACAATTAAAAGAATACCGTATTGATCGCATACTTTTCTTAATGCAGGGAAAAACCCTTTCGGGGGAATGATATAACCCCCTTCTCCTTGTATTGGTTCTACTAAAATACCGGCAACCTCAGAAGGAGGAAGCAACTTTTCTAGTATTTGTTCCTCAATATAACGAACAACTCTCTCGCCGTAATCTTCCCCGGGTGTAAGGTCAAGCATAGGGTGATATGGATCCGGGAAAGGTGCGTGGACTACACCATTCATAAGAGGAAAAAAACCGCGTTTATATGCTTTTTTGCTGGCTGTAAATGTAATCGCACCAATTGTGCGCCCATGAAAACCGCCTAAAAATCCAATAAATGATGAACGGTCTGTATGGTAACGGGCTAATTTTATTGCACCTTCTACACTCTCTGTACCGGAATTTGTTAGGAAGCATAAAGCATCTTCCTTAAAAGGTGAGATTTCGTTTAATTTTTCCGATAATTGAATCCATTTTTCATGGTAGAAATCGGAAGAAATGTGTATGAATTTATCAGCTTGTTCCTGAATTGCTTTTACAACTTTTGGATGACTATGCCCTGTCGATGCAACAGCAATCCCTGCAGCAAAGTCAAGAAATCGATTTCCATCGACATCCCAAACTTCTGTTCCTTTTCCGTGATGCATGACAAATGGATATCCTCTCGGATAAGAAGGTGATACCACTGCCTGATCACGCTCAATAAAAGCCTTAGCTATTGGACCTGGTAAGTTTAAGATATTCATTCTCTTTCCTCCTGAACAGCTCATCTAAATGATAAATAAAAAAATAGTTGGTTCAAACCAACTAGAACCAACTAATTAAAAAGAATTTGTTGGGTGAAAATTTCTGGAGACTGATATTTTGATAATAGCAAAGCCAGAGCGCCTTTTAAACCAACATCATCTCCTAATTTTGCAGTTGTGATGATCAAGTTTTGTAAGTATTCCTTTGAGATAATTGCGTCTTCCAAAGAATCGCGCATTGGTTTAAACAATAATTCTCCAGCTTGCGAAACCCCGCCACCAAATATAACAATTGATGGATTAAGCATATGTAGAAAATTAGCCAGAGCCAATCCTAAATACTTTCCAGCACGTGAAAATGATTCGATCGCCAGATCGTCACCATTGATTGCCGCATCATAAATATCAGAACCGGAAGGATTGGATAAGGCATTAAGGCTGGAATTTCTTCCGAGTGCAATTTGTTCCCTGACATAATTACCTATAGCAGTGCCTGACGAAAGTGCCTCAATGTGACCAGGTTTACCGCATCCACAAATTGGACCATCCGGAAGAATTGTCAAATGTCCAAATTCAGCGGCCAATCCTCTTTCTCCCTGTAATAGATGATTATCGATAATAACACCACTACCAATACCAGTACTAATCGTCAGATATAAAATGTTCTTGTGCCCAATCCCTGCTCCAAATTTCCATTCCCCTAAAGCTGCCAGATTGGCATCATTGCCTATAAAAACCGGAACCTTGAAATAATCTTTAATAATGTCCCGTAAAGGCAAGTTAATCCAGTCAGGAATATTTGGCGCTTCAATGATCATGCCTTTTTCAGGGTCCAGGAAACCAGGTAATGCAATTGCGATAGCTTTAATTTCATGTTCTTTTCCAATATTCGCGATTGCATTTACCAATCTTTCTGTTGGAAGAAGACCATGACCTTGCGTTAAGATTTTCTTTTGGGCGACTAAAGCCAATGTTGAAACATCAAAAGCTGCCACCCGAATATGGGTTCCGCCAACGTCAGACACAATATAAGTTTCCATTAAATAAAATTATAGCATAGCCAAGATGTCAAAACTTGTCTTAAGGTGCCAGAAACAGGGTCGAACTATATACATGTTGTACATGATTTTTTATTCTGTGAGATTGGATGTAAATATTTTTATCAGCATCTAAAAATCATGGAAGTTGGTTGACTAGATATATAAAGGGAATTATTATTTAAAACATATGCAAATTAATTGGAAAAAATTCCTGGTCCAATCCAATACTTTTTTGAAAAATATTTTTAGATGGCTTACACCTGGTCTAGGAATAAAAAGGTGGGGTCTCTTATTGATTTTTGGAACTGCTTTGATCGGAGTTGGTTTCGCTGTTTTGATATTGGATATTTACCGAAATACACCAGAGACCTGGTATTTGCCAATTATTTCATTCCTTTCATTACGATTTTTTGCCCGACAAGTTCGTGCTTTGATTTTTGGTTTGGTTGGGATTATTATGATTGGATTGGGAGTTTGGGGAATAAATCGAACATTACTTCGACCATTTTTGCGCCCGGGAAAGCATCTTCTTGATACGGTATCAAATTATCAAAAATTGGATAAAGGTCCAAAAATCGTTGTGATTGGCGGAGGGACTGGTCTTTCTGCGATGTTGAGAGGATTAAAGAAGCATTCTTCTAATATTACAGCCATCGTTACGGTTGCAGATGATGGTGGTTCGAGTGGAGAATTACGCCGAAATATGGGTGTGCTACCACCTGGTGATATTCGCAACTGTCTGACCGCACTTTCCAATGATGAAGAATTACTTTCGCAGGTTTTTCAATACAGGTTCGGTGAGGGTGCTGGCTTGAACGGACACTCATTGGGAAATCTATTTATCACTTCTTTAGCGGAAATCACAGGAAGTTTTGAAGAGGCAATTGCAGAGTCAGGTCGGGTCCTGGCAGTTCAAGGAAAGGTTTTTCCATCAACTTTGCATGATGTCACATTGGTTGCAGAAGTAGCCACAACAGATATCAATGGATTAAAAAAAGACGTTAAGGTTAAAGGTGAAAGCGAGATCACAAAAATGGGAGGTGCAATCAAACGAGTATGGTTGGAGCCCGGTTATCCGATGGCTTACCCTCCTACCCTTCAGGCTTTATTGAATGCTGATTTGATTGTTATTGGACCAGGCAGTCTATACACTAGTCTTTTACCAAACTTACTAGTACCGGATATTACGGAAGCATTTCATGCAAGTCGGGCTATGAAATTTTACGTTTCAAATGTTGCCACCCAGCCTGGCGAAACAGATGGATTTAATTGCGGCGATCATGTTCGCACAGTTGAAAAAGTTACTGGAAAAGGTAGTTTTGATATTGTGATTTGTAACGATAACTGTAAAGGTTCGTTACCGAAAGGGATTGATTATGTATGCATTGATGATACACTCGAGAAAGATTACGCAGTGTACTCTGGAAATTTAGTCGATACTCAATCACCATGGAGACATGATTCAACCAAATTAGCAAATTCAATTATGGATTTGTATAATGAAAGAACAGGTCCATTAACCTATAAAGATAATTACCCGAATTCGTAATGTTTCACGTTAAGACGTGATAAAATTTGACCGAATATTTTATGGAGGTGTTTTATGACAGTAAAAGTAGGTATCAATGGTTTTGGCCGAATTGGCCGCCAAGTTTTAAAAGCAATGCTAGAACAATACCCGGATACGCTTGAAGTAGTAGCGATAAACGACCTGTTTGATGCAAAGACAAATGCTCACTTATTTAAGTATGATTCTAATTACGGTATTTTTCCTGGTACAGTGACCGTAAATGGAAACGATCTGGTCATTAATGGAAAAACGATAAGAGTCTTTAAAGAAAAAGATCCTGGTAATTTGCCCTGGAAGGATCTTGGTGTGGAAATTGTGATTGAATCAACTGGTGTATTTCGGGACAAAATAGGAAATCCTGAAAAAGGCAAGCCAGGAGTTATCGTTCATATTGAAAAAGGCGGAGCAAAGAAAGTAATCATAACTTCACCTGCGAAGAATGAAGATATTACGATTGTTTTAGGTGTCAACGATGATAAATATGATCCAAAAATTCATCATGTGGTTTCGAACGCATCCTGTACTACCAACTGTTTGGCACCTGCCGCTAAAGTTGTTCATGATAATTGGGTAATCAAACGCGGTTTGATGACAACAGTACATTCTTATACGAACGATCAACGGATTTTGGATGTAGCCCATGAAGATCCTCGCCGTGCCCGCGCAGCAGCTTTAAACATTATTCCCACTTCAACTGGAGCTGCGAAAGCTGTAGCGTTGGTTATTCCTGATCTAAAAGGCAAATTCGATGGTTATTCCCTGCGCGTACCTACCCCCACTGTTTCAATTGTGGATTTCGTGGCGGAAGTTGAAAAACCGGTAACAGCTGAAGAGCTAAATGCTGCATTCAAATCTGCTGCCGAAGGTTCCTTGAAGGGAATTCTCGGATACAGTGATGAACCTCTGGTTTCCATGGATTTCAAAGGTGATAGCCGTTCATCAATCATTGATGCAGAAAATACTAAGGTGCTCGGTGGCAATTTAATCAAAGTTGTTAGCTGGTATGATAATGAATGGGGATATTCATGCAGAACAGCTGATTTAGCTGCCAAAATGGCCAAATCTCTCTAATTAATAAATTAACCTGATACGAAAATAAATGCGTGGATCCGGATGTGAAAGAGACCAGATCCACGCATTTTTAAAATCATTTGTAGGTTTTGGGATTTTAAGGAGTTGCAATGTTTAATAAAAAAAGTATTACAGATATTGATGTACATGGAAAACATGTTTTAGTACGAGTAGATTTTAACGTGCCCATCAAAGCTGGTGTTGTGAAAGATGACACACGAATTAGAGCTGCATTACCAACAATTGAATATTTGTTGGCACATGGTGCAGCAGTAATATTGTTTTCCCACCTCGGGCGTCCAAAAGATGCGCCAGAACCGGAATTCTCAATGGCTCCAGTAGCGAAATATCTGACAGGGCTTGTGAATGTTCCCGTTCACTTTGTGGATGATTGTATTGGTCCAAAAGCTGAGGCGGCTTCGAAAGCATTAAAACCTGGGGAGATTTTAGTCCTTGAAAACACCCGTTTCTACAAAGCAGAATCAAAAAACGATCTGGATATGGCAAAGAAATTTGCAGCATTGGCAGATATTTATGTTAATGATGCCTTTGGCTCAGCCCACCGGGCGCATGCTTCGACAGAAGGTGTGGCCAGATTTTTACCTGCAGTCGCTGGGTTTCTAATGGAAAAAGAAATTAAATATTTAGGTCAGGCAATTGCGAATCCCAACCGACCATTTGTTGCCATTTTAGGTGGAGCAAAAATTAGTGACAAGATCGGCGTTATCGACAATCTTTTGGATAAAGCAGATGCCGTATTAATAGGTGGCGGAATGGCAAACACCTTCTTAAAGGCGAAAGGTTTGTCGATGGGTGATTCATTGGTTGAGGATGAAGTTTTGGGAACTGCAAAAACATTGCTGGAAAAAGGTGGTGATAAATTACATCTACCAATTGATCTTGTCATCGCGAATGCTTTCGAAAATGAGGCACAACGAAAAGTTGTCCCTGTTGGACCTATCGAAGATGGGTGGAGGATATTGGATATTGGACCTGAGACAGTAAAGAATTATTCTGATGTGATCCAGAAAGCTGGTACGATTGTTTGGAATGGTCCGATGGGTGTTTTTGAAATGGCTAATTTTGCCGAAGGCACTTATGGTGTTGCCAGAGCTGTAGCAGATTCCAAAGCTGTTTCAATAATTGGTGGTGGGGATTCTGTCGCCGCAATAAACCAATCCGGATTATCTGACAAAGTGACTCATATTTCAACCGGCGGTGGCGCTTCTTTGGAAATGTTAGAAGGCAAAGTTCTTCCCGGGTTAGCAGCTCTACTGGATCGATAAAAGAAGCAAGATCAATTTCACCGGAGAATCAGTTATTTTTACTTGAATCAGTTGAATTATTTGGATAAATTGTGCCTTCCCAATTTGAACAATTCTGATATAATTGGCAGGCTGCCCTTCGTAAGTAAACTTTTTGGACAAACAGTTCCCTCTCTAGAATAAATTTCTTAGTAGGCGAATTGGAGGAAATAAATTGGCAAATATACAATCTGCAATCAAACGCAACAAGCAAAATGAGAAACGACGTGTTCTCAATCGTGTTTTCCGTGGCCGTGCCCGAACATACATTTCAAAAGCTCGAAAAGCGATTGGAAGTGGTGAACAAGCTGAAGCAGTAACATCTGTAAATGATGCAATTAAAGCATTAGACAAAGCTGCACAAAAGGGTATCATCCACAAAAACAATGCTGCGCGCCGTAAAAGTCGACTGATGAAACAATTGGCGACAATACAAAAAACAGACGCGTAATTAATCATTATTTCAAAACCTGTAGCAGGAGAATTGCAACTCTCCTGCTTTTGGTTTAATTTTAAAAATTGAAAGACATCAAAAATTCGTCATCTATGAACATTCATGGAACCATAAGATTTCATCATGATATAATCATCTGGCGAAATATTTCATAATTGAGAGAAAAAATGTTCGAAGAAGAACGTATACAAGTCGAAAATTTAATCAAGAAGTACTGTAAAAAAGAAAATTTACCAGAACTTCAACTTCAATGGACCTGGATTCCTTTTAGTGGCCATTGGGGAATTTCCACGTCCATGTTTGCATTAGCAGCAGCCAATGCTCGTCAAAAACAGTTAAAATCTAATATTCCTGAAATAGCTACAAGATTAGCTGAAAGTATTGCAGATTATCTTGGGCTACCTGTTGGTTTTGAAAAGGTTGAAGCCACAAAAGGGTATCTGAATTTATACTTCTCTCAATCAGAATATTTTCATCAGGTAATTGATTTGGTGATCAGGGATTCAAAAACCTATGGCCATCTTGAGAATAAAAATGAATTGGTAATGGTTGAGTTTTCTCAACCCAATACGCATAAAGCATTTCATGTTGGTCACTTACGCTCCGCAATTTTAGGAGATACTTTAGCCAGGATTCTTGAATTTGCCGGATATGAAGTAATACGCTCAAATTATCCGGGAGATATGGGATTGCATGTCATTAAATGGCTTTGGTGCTATTTAAATTTCCATTTAGGAGAAAAACCTGAACAGGATATCACCCATTGGATGGGAGAAATTTATTCCGAAGCAAATGATCGGCTTTATGAGAATCCTGAGCTTGAAAAAGAAGTCCGTATTTTATACAAGCGCTGGGACGATCGAGACCCTGAAGTCGTTAACCTTTGGGAAGAAACCCGTGAATGGTCATTACAGGGTTTCTATCAAATGTATGAAACATTAGGAATCCGATTTGATCGATATTACTTTAATAGTCAAATGGAAAAACCAGGAAAAGAAATTGTTCAAGAACTAATCGATAAGAAGATTGCTATCGACGAAAGACCTGAAGGGGCAGTGATCATAAAAATCGATGAGATTTTGGGATTGAATAAGGAAAAATATCGAGTCTTTGTAGTTCTAAGGTCTGATGGAACAGCGTTATATGCAACGGAAGATCTTGCTCTCGCAAAGAAAAAATTTGATGATTATCCGCAATTATCCCGATCTTTATACGTTGTTGATGTGCGTCAATCACTTCATTTTCAGCAGGTTTTCAAGACGATGGAAATCGCTGGATATCCCTGGTCCGGAAGGTGTCAGCATATTGCCTACGAATTGGTGAATTTGCCCGGAAATGTTGTAATGTCTTCCCGGGAAGGGACAATTGTATTATTGGAAGATCTTATTCGAGAGGCAACACAAAGGGCTTACCAGGTAGTACAGCAAAAAAATCCTGATCTTTCAGACGATAAGAAAATGGAGACAGCAAAAGCCATTGGAATTGGTGCTTTGAAGTATCCTATGTTAGCAAGGGAAAACACAAAAATTGTAACATTTGATTGGGAGTCTGCATTGGATTTTAATGGGCAGGCAGCTCCATACATTCAATATGCTTATGTTCGAACCGGTAGTATTATTCGGAAGGCTGGTGGTGAAATAACTCAATCCATTAAACCAGAATACGAATTAACAGCTCAAGAAACTGAATTAATTGATGTGATTTCCAGATTTCCCCGGGAAGTCGAACGATCTGCAACGGAATTTCGACCTATTCAAATCGCAAATTATGCTTATGATCTTGCCAAGAAATTTAATGATTTTTATGCACAGTGTCCGGTACTACAAGTAGAATCACATATACGGAGTGCAAGATTGCGATTGGTAATGGCAACCCGTCAGACGATTGAAAATAGTCTGGCTTTGCTGGGCATCACAGCCCCAGAAGCGATGTGAACCGATGGTTTATTCTAATTCTAAAAGGAGAAATAATTTATGACCATTCGAACCCTTATTATGGGCGCTGCTGGGCGCGACTTTCACAACTTCAATGTTTTTTTTCGGGATAATCCTGATTATCAGGTCGTAGCATTCACTGCGACGCAAATCCCAAATATTGATGGCCGCCGATATCCTGCGGTATTAGCTGGATCTTTGTATCCGGAAGGTATACCGATTTATCCGGAAAGTGAGTTGCGCGACTTAATTAAAGAATTTGATGTTGATCAAGTTGTGTTTGCATATAGTGATGTGCCTCATGAATACGTGATGCACAAGGCGGCTCTTGTCAATGAAGCTGGAGCTGATTTTCGAATAATGGGTCTAAAAAGTACACAATTAAAATCGACTAAACCTGTTATTTCTGTTACAGCTATTCGCACAGGGAGTGGTAAAAGCCAAACCACGCGTCGTGTTTCATTAATTCTTCGTGATTTAGGCTTTCGTGTAGCCGCGATCAGACATCCAATGCCGTATGGCGATTTAGCTAAGCAAAAAGTTCAAAGATTTGCCACTTATAGCGATTTGGATTTACATGAATGCACGATCGAAGAACGAGAAGAATACGAACCCCATTTGGACAATGGGGTAATTGTCTATGCAGGTGTTGATTATGAAGCCATTCTTCGCCAAGCTGAATCTGAAGTGGATATCATTCTTTGGGATGGTGGTAACAATGACTTTTCATTTTATAAGGAAGATTTGGCGATAGTCGTTCTCGATCCACATAGACCAGGTCATGAAACTTCTTATTATCCTGGGGAAACCAATACTAATCATGCAGATGTTTTTGTTATCAATAAAGTCGACACTGCAAATCCGGATAACGTAATTCAGGTCAGAGACAATATCCACCGGATAAATCCAAAAGCAATTGTCATTGAAGCTGCTTCGCCATTATTTGTGGATGATCCCGAAGCTATTCGTGGGAAACGAGTTCTGGTTGTTGAAGATGGTCCAACATTGACACATGGCGGAATGAAATATGGTGCAGCTTATGTTGCGGCCCGCAGATTTGGGGCAAAAGAAATTGTTGATCCGCGCCAATTTGCAGTTCGTACCATTGCAGAAACATATCAAAAATATCCTGAAACAGGTCCTATTTTACCTGCAATGGGGTATGGACCTGAGCAAATGAAAGACCTTGAGGAAACAATAAATAGTTCTGATGTAGAACTTGTTGTTTCAGGGACACCGATTGATCTTAATCGAATTATCAAAGTGACCAAACCAATGCAACGTGTCAGATATGAATTACAAGAAATTGGTTTACCAACTTTAAAAGAAATACTATCGAAGAAATTCGGTAAGTAAAATTCAAATAGAGTTCAGGGATCAGATGATCAATCTGATCCCTGATCATTGGAAAAAAATATGTTTATTGATGAAGCGAAAATCTATGTAAAATCCGGCACAGGTGGAAATGGGGCTGTTCACTTTCGTCGGGAAAAATATGTTCCTCGTGGTGGTCCAGATGGGGGAGATGGTGGGCGTGGCGGGGATATCATATTGAAGGTACAGCATACCTTAAATACATTGAGCGCGTTTCGATATAAAGAAAAATATGTTGGAGATGACGGCAAGGGTGGCGCGAAACAAAAAATGACAGGCCGTTCAGCCAACGATTTAATAATTCCGGTTCCACCAGGTACAATTGTGTATGATGCTGATACAGGCGAGCTGTTAGGTGATCTAACTGAGCGTGATCAGGAATTAAGGATTTGTAAAGGGGGTAGGGGTGGACGTGGAAATGTCCATTTTGTCAGTGCTCGTCATCAGGTCCCTAGAGTTGGGGAAAAAGGTGAACCTGGTGAAGAAAAGCATCTCAAATTGGTTCTTAAATTAATTGCAGATGTTGGGATTGTAGGAGTTCCAAATGCTGGAAAATCCAGTTTCTTGGCAGCAGTGACTAATGCAAACCCAAAAATTGCTGACTATCCTTTTACCACTCTGGAGCCAAATCTTGGGGTTTGTGAATTGGATTTGGAAAATAACCTGGTTCTTGCTGATATTCCAGGCCTGATCGAAGGAGCTCATCTCGGAGCTGGTCTAGGTGACACATTCTTACGTCATATCCAGAGAACAAAAGTGATAATCCATCTTCTGGATGGTTTATCTGACGATCCAATGGCAGATTTTACTCAAATAAATTCCGAGATGGCCTTGTTTGATCCTTTACTAAAAGAAAAGCAACAATTAGTGGTTTTTAATAAAATCGATATTCCAGAAGTGTTGAAACGATGGCCAGCCATAAAAAAAGCTTTAAAAAAACATGGATATGATGCTATGGCAATTTCGGCATTAGCGCGTCAGGATTTAAAACCAGTTCTGTGGAAAGCACTGGAATTGGTTAAAAATGCTCCAGAGGTAGAATCTGCAGAAAAGATCCCTGTTTATCGTCCTGTGGCAGATCCGATGGATTACACCATTGAAAAAACACAAGATGGTTATGTTGTTCATGGTGCAGCCATAGAACGTGCTGCCCAAATGACATATTGGGAACATGATGGTTCATTAAGGCGTTTCCAAAAACTTATGACAACTTTGGGTGTTGATGAAGCATTGCGTGCAGTGGGTATTGAAGAAGGCGAAAGTGTTTTTATTGGAGACTTTGAGCTCGAATGGCAGGATTAACGGAAAGAATTGGGATTTTTGGTGGGACTTTTGACCCACCTCATCTTGGACACCTGATATTAGCGGCGGAAGCATTTGATCAACTTAAGTTAACCCGTTTATATTGGGTTCTAACTCCAGATCCGCCACACAAACGTGCTCAAAGACTTACACCGATTGAAATACGATTACGTCTTGTAAAAGCTGCGATAAGAAATAATGAATCATTTAATTTTTCCAGGGTTGATATGAATCGCCCTGGGCCACATTTTACTTTAGATACAGTAAATATTATTAAAGAACAACATAAATCTGCTGAGATTCTCTATTTGATCGGTGGAGATTCATTACATGATTTCCCAAATTGGTATAAACCAAAACAGCTTCTGGATAGCCTATCTGGTTTGGGAGTCATGAGAAGACCTGGAGACCAGGTAAATTTGGAATTAATAGAAAAAGCTTTGCCAGGAATTTCAAGCAAAGTAATTTTTATTGATGCACCATTGTTAGAAATTTCATCTCATGAAATTAGAAACCGAATTTTATGGGGGAAACCTTTTCGTTACTATTTACCCAATAGTGTTTACAGGTTAATTGAAAAAAACAATTTTTATGTGGAAGATTTACCAAATAAATAATTTCAACCATATAAAATGAACCACAAGTGAAAAGATTGTAATTAATAATCCTGCTTTTGTGTACTCCCAGAAGCTGAGGTTTATTTTCCGATGTTGAGCGATTTCTGCTACGATGAGGTTGGCTACTGATCCCAGTAAAGTCAGGTTTCCGGCAAGTGTCGAAGAGGATGCCAGTGTGAGCCAGGCTGAATTCGGATCTGGTAAGACACTGATGATGGGTTTCATTAATAAAACAGCCGGAACATTTGACACTAAATTACTTAAAAGGACGCTGGATAAAGTGAGGTTCGTCAAGTTTAATCGTGTTGAGATATCCCACTGCAAAAGTATGGATTGAATAATCCTGCTTTCACTCAGTACTCCTGTAATTATGAATAAGGCAGAAAAGAAGACCAATATTCCCCAATCAATCTCCTTAAAGACCTTTTCTGGTTTTATCCTGCGTGTAATCAATAAAAGACTGGCTGCAATAAATGCAGATTTTGCAATTGGTACACCTAACAAAAAAGCAATTATTAATCCGAAACTAATGCCGAGACTTTTTATAAAAAGAGGTTTGTATATTTTGATCGTTTTATGAAATTCCTGGTTGAATGGAGTCGAGGAAAATTCCTTAGGATACAATAAAGTAATAATTATCCAAACACCGATAGATGAGAAAATAGCTATTGGACTCAATGCACGTAAAAAATCTAAATATGGGATTTTTGAACTGATTCCAATGATCATGTTTTGAGGATTTCCGGTTAAAGTAGCTACTGACCCAATATTCGCTGCAGTTGCTAAGGCGATTAAATAAGGAATTGGGTTTCTTTTCAACGCTTTTGTAATGTCAATGATAAATGGAGTCAAAATTATGCATATTGTGTCATTCAAGAAAATCGCACTAAGGATTGAACTAAGCAATACAATTGTGAAAAGCAACATTTTTGGTGTTTTTGAAATCCTGATGACATGATGAGCGGTAAGTTGAAAAAATCCAGATAATCGCAAATTGGTATTAATAATCATCATCGAAAAAAGCAAAATAATCGTGTCGATATCGATAAATTTAAAAAAGTTTTCAATTTTTAATGCACCAATTAAAACCAGGGCTCCTACTCCAATCAATGAAATCGTAGTTCTGTTAGATTTAAATGGTGGAAATTCACCGATCGCTATTCCGAAGTAAGTTAAGAAAATGATAATTAATGGTAAATATGTACTAATTTCCAAAAAAATTTAACCCTCTGATCAGATGATGTGAAAGCTGAGATTATACCCATTTTTGGAGTTAATATGAAAGACGTCTGTTTTCAAAAAACAGACGTCTTTTCTTACTAAAAAGTTTTTTAACGACTAATTAATTGCAGATTTCCTAAACCCATTTTTACTAAAAATGTTACCTGAGGACCAGATCCTGCTAATTCATAGTCATTGCCTTGAATATTCCAGGTACCAAACAGTTCGACATTGTTAAGCCCACCCTCAACAGTTACTTTTGCAGCGACACCTTGTGGAATAATGATCTTAACATCACCTAAACCATAATTAATATTTACTTTCAGATCTCTTTGTAATGCACCTGAAAAATCAAAAGTATATGAACCTGCTCCACCATCAAAATTAATTTCTTCTGCATTCGCATAGCCTAATCCCTGTAGGTTGATTTGAGAAGCGCCAGTTTTATACGTAAGATTTGTCATGACCTGTGGATTTTCTTTATCGAAAATCAGATCCGCCTGGCTTGCACCATCCGTGATTTCTAATGATGTTAATGGAATTCCACCTAAGTTTAATTGGCCTTTATATGCACCGGCTTTAATCGTTAATGCAGTAGGAAAATTGCCAACATTCAACTTCCAATCATTTTTCACTTTTTCTGAGGGCAGTTTGAGGTTGTCATTGGTTTCCTGACTAATTTCGAGAGAAGATCCAACGCGTTTCACTTCTGGAGACCATAGAGGAACATTATAATCAACAGTTCCAGCCACCCATGAATCTGTTCCCGGGTTTATTTCAAGCGTTCCTCCACCCATTAATACATTCAGCTGTCCAGTTTCTTGATCTGTAGGGGCAGCCTCATTAATTTCCAACAATTTGTCCACACCGGTTTTAACCTTCGGAACATTTACACTAAAAGTACAAGCAATTGTTGTTATTAAGACAATACAAGCAAATAATATTAGGGCTTTTTTCATTTTATTTCTCCATTTCCATCAAATTCTTTATCCTGATTTGGATCAATTTGTTCAATATCAGGCGACATTTCATCTTTTCCCAAATCATCATTTAAATCTGATTTAATGTTTGCAAGAATCGAACCAACTTCCTCTGATTTTGGTGATTTGTTAGAAGAATTTGAGGTAAGTTGGGTTGTTCCGGTTTCATATACCGGATAATCACGAGTCCCAAATCGTGTCAAAATCACTGCTCCCAGGCCGAATAATGATAACAGCACCCCAATCGTCCAACCGATGCAAGGGATCAAAGCACTAAATCTTGCTATCGTTGTAAGTATTATCGTCCCTAATCCTGCAACCAAAACAGGTGAATAATTACCTGATCCTGTTTCGAATAATCTTTTACCAATTGCATATCCTAATGCCAGCCAACCAAATAAAATTGCAAATGAAAAGACCAATATTCCAATGATTCCTAAAGGTATTAATATGATCGTCACAATAAGAATAATTAATACCGCAGGTATTGCAAAAAAGGTCAATAATCCGATACCCCAATGGACAAATGGCTGTTTAATAATTGATCTCGCGATTCTGTCTGTGGATTTTGGTGCGATGAGGACGATAACCATAGCAAACGCACCCAGTGCAAGGATTTGTAAAATTGCAAACAAGAAATTCCCAATAAATCCAAGAAAATTGTTTTTATTTGAAATTTTTGGGACATTGGGTGACGTAAAATCTCCAAAATCTAGATTGAATGGCAAGCTTGCGATCTGCTGACCTTCAATTACCGCTCCCTCTTCCCGGGTAAGATTTGTACTAAAATTATAGACAGACCCACTAATTCTGGCAGTACTCAAAAGGTTGATTGATCCCCCCAAACCTTGGATATCTCCATTTACAGTACCCTCGATTTCAATTGCACCCCCAATAATCGCGATATCACCATTGACTGTCGACCCTGGTTTTAGGTTTACTGTACCTCCAATAATTGCTAACTCACCATTCAATTCTTGATTTTCTTTCAATGTAAACGTCTGACCGATTACTACTTTATCCTCATTTATATCCGGAGGATTGTCAGATTGAGCGGAAACGGAAAATGTAGAAAAAGTGACACAAAATATTAGAATGAGAAAGGTGAGAATTGTGAATACTTTTTTCATTTTTGCTCCAATCCTTTTCTTGAAAAACGCCATATTGTCAAACCCCATATCAGCAATAAGATCAAGCCCCATCCAATCGTAAAAATCAGGAAGACATACGGTAAATAAGGTGGGACCGAGCTGAAGAAATTCAAGACGATATACCGCAAGTTAATATATGCTTCGGTAACTCCAGTGAACATGGTGACACTTTTTACAATAATCTCACCAGGAGTCTTTGTCAGAAATAACCAGGTTATTAAGGATCCCATTACAAATAATATTGAGCTTCCAATGATTAATAAAGATTTGATGGATTGTGTCTGATATGCTTCTGCTTTTCTTGCGATTAAATTTGATTGAAATCTATTTACAAAACCTGGATTGGGTGAAACCATTCTTGCTGAAATTAACTCGGATTCCACTTTTTTCCACGAATAACTTAATTGGGCACAATTCGTACATTGATTTAAATGCTCACTTAAGGATTCTTTTTGCTCCTGATTAATGGATGATTCATCTAGAATCCAATCTTCAAAAGGCTGGTGATCCATTTTTCATCCTTTCTGCCTGGTTTTCCACCAGATTTTCAGATTCCCAGGCTGCCGCTAATTTGTGCCTTGCACGGTGTAATCGGCTTTTAACCGCACTTATTGTTAAATCCAAAGTTTGACAAATTTCCTCTTCAGAAAATTCCTGCCAGTATCTTAAGATAATTGCAGCTCTGTCAATATCTGGTAAAGTCAACAGAATTTTTTGAATTTTTGCCTGGCCTTCTTTTTCAATAGTTACTGATTCTGGATTTGGTACATTGCGATCTGGAGCAGTTTCTTCTAAATATTCATCGATATCAGCCATTGGAAGCTTACGTTTTCTTTGCTGATCAATGCAAAAATGAGCGGCTATCGATAGTAACCAAGTCCCAAAAGGTCTTTCAGAATCGTATTTGGATATTGCTAAATGTGCCCTCAAAAATGCTTCCTGCGCTGCATCCTCAGCCTCTTTTCCATCTCCCAACATTCGATAACATAGGTTAAATACTGGTGTCTGAAAAGCTTCAACGATTTGTGTGAATGCAATTTCGTCACCTTCTTGAGCCTTTGCGATGACATTGGAAGCGATGTCAATCAAGAATTCTCCTGTATAATTTGTCTTAGTATGGTATACGGAAATAAATCAAAAAAGTTGCTATTTTTAACCTGTTAAATAATCAACTTAAATGCAAATTGTGATTTAATCACAATTTGCATAGCTTTTTATACCATAACAGATAAAAAATATATAATTAAAGCACACATAAGTGCAGGTAAACCCTAAGACATCTTGATAAATAAATAATTGTTCGAATATTTGATCAAAATTTCCTGGATGGAATGAGAGGTCAGGCAAAATATGCGTTTAGGTGTTTGTTATTATCCAGAACAATGGCCCGAAGATCGATGGATTGTCGATGCAAAATTGATGCACGACTTGGGAATAAAAATTGTTCGATTTGGTGAGTATTCCTGGTCCAAATTAGAACCTCAAAAAGGAAACTTTCAATGGACATGGTTGGAAAAATTAATTCAGGCGTTTTCTTCTGAAGGATTAGATATTGTCCTTGGAACCCCAACAGCAAAACCACCAATTTGGCTAATAAATGAAAACCCTAATATTCTTGTAAAGAGCGGAAATACCTACGGAAAAGATTTAAAATCAAAATTAAACATTTGTGTAAATAATCCGTTTTACATTGAATCTACTTTTAATTTAATCTCTGAATTATCCAAGAAATTTGGTGGTAATCCTAAGATTATTGGTTGGCAAATCGACAATAAATTTCATATTGATAAAAGCTCTCGATGTTTTTGTGAATATTGTTCAAAAAAATTTCAGCAATGGTTGAAAGACAAGTATATTTCTGTAGACCAATTAAACAAGGATTGGGGTACATTTTATTGGGGTGAATCATTCAGTGATTGGGATCAAATCAATCCGATCGAGCACTCCAATGGTTATGTTAATCCTTCCTATCAGTTAGACTTTCGGAGATTTTGTTCGGATTCAATCATTAAATTTCAAAAACTACAAATTGATACAATCAGAGCTTACACCACAAATCAATTTGCTACTCATAATTTTTCTTTTACAAATTTCGAAATTGACTTTTATAGATTAGGTGTGGACTTGGATTTTGTCTCCTGGAACTCTTACCCAACCGGTCAAGCTGAAACACTTTCAAAATTCCTTTATGGACCAAAAGAGCAGGTGCCAGAATTTGTGTATGATTTGGGTGACCCATATATCACAGGATTTCTTCATAATTGCGCTCGTGGATTTAAGAATTCTCATTTCTGGGTTATGGAGCAACAATGTGGTCATGTTGATTGGGGAGACATAAATCCTGGAATTCGAATTGGGGCAATTCGACTTTGGACCTGGCATGCTGTGACTTGTGGGGCAGAAGCGATTTTATTTTCAAGGTGGCGGTCATCACGATTCTCGAGTGATCAATTGGAAGCTGGAATATTACGCCATGACGGAACACCAGCAAATGGATTTCATGAAATTGCGAACATGCTTCCAGAAGTACCTGTTCTTGTTCAGATTGATGAAATTCCTCTAATTACAAAAGTTGCAATACTTACAAAGTATGACGATCTTTGGGCTTTGAGCGAAGAGACGCATCGCAAAGATTTATCATATTTGCGTTTAGTATTTCGTTATTATCGCGTTTTAACATCACTGGGAGTCTCTGTTGATATTAGTCCATACGAGACTAATTTCAGCGATTATCGTCTCTTGATTGTACCAATCTTGTACTTATCGGATGCAGCTCTGGTTAGAAAATTGGAAGCATTTGTTGCTCAGGGTGGGTCGGTATTATTTGGCCCACATTCCGGATTCAAAAATGAATCCAATGTTGTTGTTGAAGAGCCATTGCCGGGATTGTTATTGAACCTTGTTGGCGGAAAAATTTCGAATTGGCAAACCTTACCAGATTTTGTGAGGTTTTCTATCCGTTCAGAGATATCTGAATTAAGTGGAGATGTAAGCGCTTGGATAGAAGCGATTTTACCGGAAGAAAATGAAGCAGTAAGTATACTCGCTCGGTATTTGGGTGGACCACTTTCAGGTAGAGCTGCCATGACTGTACACTCATTTGGTGCCGGGAACGCGTATTATCTTGGTTTCTATCCAAATTTAGAGCAGTTAAAAGCAATTGTTAAATACTTAATACAACACGAAGGATGCGGAAGTGTCTTAGATTTACCAGATGGTGTAATCGTAAACCAACGTGGCAATAATAGAGTTGCGTTTAACTTTACCCGAAATGAAAAAACATTTGTTTTGGATGATGAGTTGGTTACCTTGCCACCACGAGATTTTCGTTTTAATATCCGGGATTAGTGCTAAATATCTTGAGTTTGTTTTAATAAAAACCATGTTTATAAGTAAACATGGAAGAATTTTGTCCAAAAGTTGAATGGTGATTAATTTAATTCAAGCAGGAGTAAAACCTAATCCTGAACCACCTATTCGTATGATTCTTGGGGAAGGGCAAAATCTTGGGTCTGGTCCAAA
>PHBS01000216.1 GCA_002841995.1 Chloroflexi bacterium HGW-Chloroflexi-8 | reverse complement strand
CCCGCCTGTAGAATGGGAGGAGTAGGCATATTTCCATCCCTTGGGTTGACAAGATCAGGAGAATTTTATGTCATTTATGCCAGAAAAGTCTTATGCACGCATTCCCGTTGTTTATGAATTACCTCAATTAATTGAGGTTCAGTTAGAATCCTTCCAGCGTTTAAAGACAGAAATGCTGGCGGATTTATTTGATGAAATTTCACCAATCGAATCCTATAATAAGGGTTTGAAATTATATTTCCCCAGCCGAAATCCAGAATTAAAGCAGTGGGGATTAAAATATTGGTTTGATGCTCCAAAACATACGATGGAAGAATGTGTGGAGCGTGATTTAACTTATGCCAGTCCTTTATGGGTAACGGTTTTACTTGCCGGCCCGGATGTATCTGAACCGATCAAGCAAGATATTTTCTTGGGCGAATTCCCCGAGATGACGGAAAAAGGTACATTCATTATCAATGGGACAGAGCGGGTTGTCGTTTCACAATTGATCCGTTCTCCTGGGGTTTATTTCGAGGCTCCTGTAGATCGTTCCACGGGTCACCGACTTGCTTCAGCTAAATTGATTCCAGACCGTGGCGCATGGATGGAATTTGAAACCCGTAAAAACGATTATCTAATTTTAAAATTTAATCGTAAACGAACTGTTCCGATAACAATATTCCTTAGAGCATTGGCTGCGATTGATGATGGTTTAATCGATCGTCCATACAAAGACGGCTCTGATGAAGAATTGATTGCCATTTTCCAGGATGTCGATAATGATCCCGACCGTATGTTTATTGCCAATACTATCCGACAGGAACCAGCCTGGGATCTGAGCGGCGGAATGAAAATATCCGAAGCCGCATTGGTTGAATTCTTCAAAAGAATGCGACCAGGAGATCCTGCGACAATTGAAAATGCGCGCCAATTTTTGGAAGAACAAATTGTTGACCAACGCCATTATGATCTTGAGCGTGTTGGTCGTTACAAACTTAATCAAAAACTTGATTTGACAGATCATATTCCTGTCACTCACCGCACAGTGAGCTCTTGGGATGTGGTTGCTTTAGTTCGCAGATTGATCATGATTAATAATTTCCAGGAAGATAAAGATGATATTGACCACCTGGGAAATCGTCGTGTTAAGACTGTTGGTGAACTAATTCAGAATAAATTACGGGTTGGCCTTCGCAGAATGGAAAGAGTGATTAAAGAACGCATGTCCATTCGTGATCAGGATCAAATTTCTCCGGCAAGCCTTGTGAATATTCGCCCCGTAGTTGCTTCATTACGTGAGTTTTTTGGTTCCAGTCAGCTTTCACAATTCATGGATCAAACTAACCCTCTGGCTGAATTACGTCATAAACGAACTCTCTCTGCATTAGGTCCAGGTGGATTAAGACGTGAGCGTGCCGGGTTTGATGTTCGTGATGTTCACCATTCTCACTATGGTCGTATTTGTCCAATTGAAACACCAGAAGGTCCAAACATTGGCTTGATTGGTCGTCTTGCAACATTTGCCATGGTAAATGAATATGGCTTCATCGAAACTCCTTATCGTCGGGTCTTGAAATACTTGGCATGTGATGATGCCCGATTATTCAATCGGGTTGTAAAAGAAACTTTGGCAGATCCTAAAACCGGCGAAGTCATAGTTAGTGATGGGGAGCGTGTAACTGAAAAAATGTTACCGGCCATCAAGAAGTTAGACCGCAAGAGCATTGCTGTCCGACCATTTGTTTCGAAAGAAGTTGAATATTTATCTGCCGATGCAGAAGATAAATTTGTTATTGCCCAGGCAAATACTCCGCTAAATGAGTATTTTGAATTTGACCTCGACCGCATCTCTTCCCGCCATCACTCAGATTTTATTATTTCCGGGCAAGACAATATCAATTATATGGATATCGCTCCAAACCAGGTTGTTGGTATCAGTGCTTCACTGATTCCGTTCCTGGAGCACGACGATGCGAACCGGGCTTTGATGGGATCGAATATGATGGCGCAAGCCGTTCCTCTTTTAAGACCTGACATTCCTACTGTTTCTACAGGAATGGAAAGCTTTGCAGCGAAAGATTCTGGTCAGGTTATGGTCGCAGAAGAAGATGGTGACGTGATTTCTGTTACCGGACGAGAGGTGATTGTTCGGGGCGAAAATGGCTTACGAAATTATCTATTACGAAAATATCAACGTTCTAATCAAAGCACCTGTATTGATCAACGACCTGCTGTTGTAAAAGGTCAGCGAGTTCATAAGGGTGATGTGCTTGCCGATTCATCCTCTACCGTGGATGGTCACCTGGCTCTTGGACAGAATGCGGTTGTAGCATTTGTCTCCTGGGAAGGTGGCAATTTTGAAGACGCTATTTTGATATCTGAACGCTTAGTGCAGGACGATCGTTTCACTTCTGTTCATATTGAAAAATATGAAATTGAAGCTCGAGATACAAAATTGGGTCCAGAAGAGATCACTCGTGATATCCCCAATGTTGGTGAAGATGCAATTAAAGACCTCGATGAAAGTGGAATTATCCGTATCGGGGCAGAAGTTGGTCCGAATGATATTTTGGTAGGGAAAATTACTCCAAAAGGTGAAAAAGAATTAACACCGGAAGAACGGTTACTAAGAGCAATCTTTGGAGAAAAATCCCGGGATGTGAAAGATACTTCCTTAAGAATGCCACATGGCGAGCGCGGTAAGGTGGTTGATGTAAAAGTCTTTACCCGTGACGACAATTCAGATTTGTCAGCTGGTGTGGATATGATGGTTCGTGTGTCCGTTGCACAGCGACGAAAAATCACCGCGGGTGATAAAATGGCAGGCCGGCATGGAAATAAGGGTGTTGTATCCCGTGTTGTATCGGTAGAAGATATGCCCTTCCTGGAAGATGGCACCCCGGTAGATATCATCTTAAATCCGCTCGGTGTTCCTGGTCGTATGAACATTGGGCAAGTACTAGAAGTCCATCTTGGTTGGGCAGCCCATCGATTGGGTTTTCGAGCAATCACACCTGTATTTGATGGAACAGATGAGTATGAAATTGAAGCGGAATTGGCGCGCGCTTGGATGATCGACCGTGCCTGGCAGGTTTCTGCAAATAATGCCTGGGAATGGATAAAAGATCAAGACTATGCCCCAGGTATGATCCGCGATGATGATGAAGTCAGATTACTTTATATGGAACAGTGGCTCGGTAATCAGGGTTACGATATTTATAAGTTGTCGATTGATCGACAGCTGGCTCGCCAATCAGTCTTAGAAGGTTGGTTGCGAGATGAAGGTTATAACCCCGAAGAGATCCTATCTTTCGAATCTATAAATGTCCTGGGCGAGAAAGCCGCTCAAGCACGTGATAAGAAAGCAATTATCGCATGCTTGAAACTATGGCTGGTGGCAGAAGGTCAGGATGTAAGTGGTGTGAAGGATGAGGATGTTCGAACTACTGCTGAAAACTTTATGCGAGACAGTGAGAAACCCATGCCTATTTTAGGCAAAATGCCACTTCGCGATGGCAAAACTGGTTTGTCATTTGATCAACCGGTTACGGTTGGCGTGATGACAATGTTAAAACTCCATCATCTTGTTGAAGATAAAGTTCATGCAAGATCCACAGGTCCATACAGCCTTGTTACCCAACAACCGTTGGGTGGTAAAGCGCAGTTCGGTGGTCAACGTTTTGGTGAAATGGAAGTTTGGGCACTTGAAGCATATGGCGCTGCATATACCCTACAGGAAATGCTCACCGTCAAATCTGATGATGTGCAAGGCCGTGTAGCAACATATGAAGCAATTGTAAAAGGTGACCAGATCGAAGAACCCGGTCTTCCTGCCTCCTTCCGTGTGTTGGTCAAAGAATTGCAAAGTCTTGGTCTTTCCGTTGAAGCTGTGATGGATAATGGTGAAACCGTTCGTTTTGGTAAAGATGAAGAACGTGTTAAGCCGCCAAGTATGGGAACAGGTTTGCTTGGCCTGGGAGGTGGTATTGGTGGATTAGGTTAAGTGACATTCCTTGACTGTGAAAGTCACGCATGATATAATCTGCCCTCGTTGCCTAAAAACGGTATTTATTGCCGTCGTACTTAAGGCGTATTGTCGAGGCCATCATTGTAATCGGTGGCCTTAATTAATGAAAATAATTAAAATTTTTTGAAATTCTTAATCGGAGGCAAGAAGACGTGCCAACTATAAATCAACTGATCCGAAATGGTCGCGTAACGAGAAAAGTTAAAAGTAAAGCACCTGCTTTGCAATATACTTTCAATTCAATGAAACAAGAACGAACGCATCAAGATAAAGGGTCTCCTCAAAAGCGTGGTGTTTGTACAGTAGTGCGCACCATGACTCCGAAGAAACCAAACTCTGCCTTGCGGAAAATCGCTCGTGTTCGCTTATCGAATGGTCTTGAAGTGACTGCATACATTCCTGGTGA
>PHBS01000215.1 GCA_002841995.1 Chloroflexi bacterium HGW-Chloroflexi-8 | reverse complement strand
AGTTTATCCACTTATTACGAAATCTGATGGAACAAAATTCGGGAAAACAGAAACCGGTTCGGTTTGGTTAAAACCAGAACGAACCTCGCCTTATAAATTCTACCAATTCTGGTTGAATACAGATGATCGTGATGTAATCAATTATTTGAAGTATTTCACATTTCTTAATGAAGAAGAAATTGAAGAAATAAATGTTGAATTTACGAAATTTCCAGAGAAGAGATCTGCACAAAAACGACTTGCACAAGAGATTACTGCACTTGTCCATGGAGAATCAGCTCTGGCAAGTGCAGTTCAAGCATCCGAAGTTCTCTTCGGCGGAAGTATGTCGGGGCTTAGCTCAAATGCTATATCAGAAATATTTTCGGATATTCCATCGACTGAAATCAATGAGCAACAATTTACCAGTGAGAAAAAGAATATATTAGATATTCTGGTTGAAATTGGTTTGGCAAAATCCAGAGGAGAGGGTAGAAGATCATTGAGTGACGGTGGTATCTATATGAATAATGAGCGTCAATCCGATCCAGATCGATTAGTTGGAATTTCAGATTTTTTGGATGGAAAATTTATTGTTTTTCGCAAGGGTAAAAAGAATTATCACGTACTTAAAATTCAATCCTGATTTCAAAATCAGGTCTATGGGATCACGTTGGTCAATTCTCCCATTAATTTTCTACCATTAATTCTTGCTATTTGAGGTTGGGAATCTTCCAACACAAGCACAAATACAATTGGAGTACTCTGCCATTCCGGAGATGTACCTGATACAAACCAGGATATATTTAATTTGTCCTGATTGATATTTGCGACGGTATCCCATACGGGTATATCCATCCTGCCCATTTGCTTGCTTACTTGAATGGCGTTTTCTACCCCTACTACTTTATGAGATTCTTTCGAAGCCAAAACTAACCAACCTTGACTGGGAGTATTTACTGCCATCGTAATTCTAGGGTAGGGGATAATTCCAGACTGAGAAAATATCGCAGCAGACCTGGCAATTTGTAGCGGAGAAAGGAACAAATCAGTCTTCAAATATTCCAAAGAAATTTCTTCCGATGGTTGAAGAGGTTCATTTTGTGGTAGTTCAAATGAAAAAGTCTCTGTCCAACCGATAGAATTTAAAAAACTTGTGATTTCGTTTTCGGGAAATTGGTCGATGCTATTATTCATGATCCTATTACAGCCATTTTGGATCAATTTCGACATGTCCGAAGAAGAAGTGGAGGGAATTGGAATGGCACAACCTAATGGACTTTTGTCTGATATGAGTTTGGATTCATCAATCGGTTTATACGCTAAAAGAAATGGTGTAATTAGCGATCCTATTGGATAATGTCCTTGGGTAACCCGGTTGACTAAAGGTGATTGAGGATCTTTCATCCATGTTTCCCATCTTACTTCCAATTGATTCGAATTGAAGGTTGGTGATGTCCATAGACCCAAAATTTCACCTGTTTTCGGATTCATCACGATAGCAGCTCCATGGAAATTTTGGAGAGAATTAATCAATTTGGATTGAATATTCATATCAATGCTTGTTCGTAAATCTAATCCTGGTGGAGGTTGTGAATATAGCAAATAATTTGTGGCTATTGAAAATGAAGGGACTCCTTCAATTCCGCGTAAATAACCATCCATACTAAATTCAATTCCCCCTAATCCATAAACAGGATTAATATATCCAATTGTTGAAGACAGCGATGGTTCATTTATATAGCGAGTGTAATTACTAATTTCACCAACCGTGATTGCAATTGGATTATTTTGTCTATCCAGTATGGACCCTCTAAGAACATACCGATCATTGATGATTCTCCGTAAATTATCGGGTCGGGATAATAATCCATCTGATCGAATAATTGCCCACCATCCAGTAGCCAGGGATAAAGCAGTAAATCCTAAAATAATCGTCTTAAATGTAAAAACGTAAGGTTGAACCTCACTCTTTGATAATGTTTTTGTACCAGAATTCTGACTAACCCAAAGGAGTAGAATAATTCCGAATGCAGAGGTCATTAGTGAAGATCCACCATAAGAAACAAACGGAAGCGTAACGCCAGTCAAAGGTAATAGCCTGGTGTTGCCTCCCAGAATTAACATCGATTGTGCCGAGAACAACACTGTGATGCCGGCAGCTAAAAGCTGTTGATATTGATTTGCTGCTTTCAGCGAGATGATGATGCCACGATATGCAATAAAGATATAAAGGCAAAATATTCCTAAAGCCCCAATTAATCCAAGCTCCTCAGTTATAGCTGCGAAAATAAAGTCAGATACTGCGACTGGAACAAGGCCAGGACTTCCAATGCCTGGCCCACTCCCTAGTAATCTGCCAGCCGCCATTGCTTGTACTGATTGTATAACCTGATATGAATTTCCACCCGGGTCTAGCCACGGGTATAACCATGAGTCGACACGAATTTTTATCACATCAAATAGTTGGTAACCAATAATACCTGCCAGCAACAATAACACAGCAAAAAGGAATAATGTTCGCCGTTTACCTGAGACTAGAAACATATAGAATGCATAAATGAAAATAAAAATGGATGCAGTACCAAGATCTCTTTGGCCAACTAGTATTAATAATGCAGCTAATATGACAATGATTGTGGGCACGATCAAAATCGGAAGATTCTGTCTGGATGGCCATTGATCTGCAAGATAAGCTGAAAGGTAGATGATTAATAGAATTTTCAAAGGTTCCGATGGTTGCATAAAAAAGCCCCCAAAATTTAACCATAATTGGGGTCCAACTCCACTCGGATAAATTCCTAAAATAAATGTCAATGCAGTCAGAAATAAACCGAGAAGCAACCAAACATATTTATAAAATCTAATTTTTTGTAGCCATTGACTTTTTTGAATGCTAAATAAAATCAGGCAAGTCGAAAGAGCCAGCCAAATGGATTGCCGCCAGCCAAAATTCACATTCAATCGAAAAATGGTTAACAATCCAATTCCCATTAAGAAACCAACAACTGGTAAAAGATATGGATCCCGATTATTCATTTTTTTCTGGCTGAGTCTATTAATAATGATGTAAGAGACAATACAGACTACAAATCCAACCCAGTGTTCCCAACGATAATTGACATTCCACTGATGATACCGGACTGCAGGTGCCAAGGTAAGGATTATGCTATACAAAAAAAGAAAAACACTAGCAATCCAATAAAGAACCGATTGCAAGTTATCTCTATCTCCAAATGAAAGATAAGCAATGATGTTCACAATAAATATTTATTAACCAGGATTGAAAGTTTTTCCTTGATCTTCGGATCAATATGGTCAAGAGAAGTAGTGATTGCACCTTTTAACGCAGAGTTGCATTCACAGGGATCTTCAGAAAGACTTGAGACTAATGAAATAATACTCTTTTGAGCTATTTCTTTATTTTGATTGAGTATTCTGATGATCATTTCAACTGTGACGGATTCTTCACTCACGTGCCACACATCAAAATCTGTTACATGAGCAAAAGCGGCATAACAGATTTCAGCTTCCCTTGCTAAAAATGCTTCCGGGGAGGATGTCATACCAATGATTGATAATCCCCATGATCGAAACAGATTTGATTCTGCCTTAGTTGAAAATCGCGGACCCTCAATTGTAATCAATGCCCCTCCCAAATGTGCTTTTACACCATTGGAAACTACGGAATTGTAAAGATCTTGAGATAATTTTGCACAGAAGGGATCTGCACTGCCAATATGTGCAACAAGTCCAGTGTCAAAAAATGTCCTCTCTCTATTTTTTGTAAAGTCGATCAATTGGTCTGGAATAACAATATCTCCTGGAAAAAAATCTTCACGTAAAGATCCGCATGCAGAAATCGAGATAATTTTATTGACCCCAAGAAATTTAAGGGCGTAAATATTTGCACGATAATTAATTTTGGAAGGTGGAATTGTGTGACCTATTCCATGACGAGCTAAAAAAGCAATAGACTTGTTATGGATTTCTCCAATAATGATCGGTGAACTAGGCAGCCCAAAGGGGGTCTCGATTGTTAATTCTCTGACATTTGAAATACCATCTAATTGATAAATTCCTGTTCCACCAATAATTCCCAAAATTGGTTTTGAGTTCATCAATTTCTCCGTTTCATCCAGTTAATGTTGTATAGAAATATTTACAATTTGAATTTTAAATTTTACCTGACCAATCATGATGGTATCATGATCCGTTAGGACACAAGGGCGGTCAACTAATTCATCATTTAAGTAAGTTCCATTTGTTGAATTTAAATCATTTATCCACCAATGATGATCTGAAAAATAAATCCTTGCATGTTGTGCTGATACGGTTTCATCTTGAATAAAGACCTTGTTATTTGGATCTCTCCCAATAACGACTTCAGCTTGCTTAATTTCAATAGACTCATTGGATTCGAGATCGACCGGAATGA
>PHBS01000214.1 GCA_002841995.1 Chloroflexi bacterium HGW-Chloroflexi-8 | reverse complement strand
ATTCCATATTTTCGTAAATCTTCCCAACTCCATTGTCGGGAAATCGAATTTGATTGGTTCACTTGAACCAAACGATCATTACAAGAAAAACATGGGTCTATGCCAACCAATAACATTGGCATATCAGCCAATTTATGACCGACTGCTAAATCACTGATTGTCGCCCAATTACATAAACTTGGAGTGCGTACTTTTACTCTTTCGGGATTTTCTGTACCATTACTTTTTATGTAGTAGAACAATTCCCCTCTGGGAGCTTCTACTCTGGATACGACTTCTCCTTCAGGAATCTTTCTTTTAATCCGAGCAGTCAATTCTCCAACCGGCATCTTTTCCAAAAGTTCTCGGACCAACCGATAACAATCATAGAGTTCTTTTATGCGTACCACAAATCGAGCTTCCAAATCTCCAGCTTGATCAATGATCATTTTGATTGGAAAATCGCTATATCCCGCATAAGGAGAATCTCGCCTTACATCTCGTTCAATACCAGAAGCACGAGCCGTCGGTCCGACAGCACCAAGTCGTTCGGCATGTTCTTTAGTCATCATGCCAATTCCACGGGTTCTTCCCACAAACGTATCATCGGTCGTAACAATTTTCATGTAGTAATGGGTTCGTTCTTCAAGGAAGTCCATTCCCTTACGGATTGTGTCAGCAAGTTTTTCATCAACATCCACTTTAACGCCACCGAGCACATTGACAGAATAATGAACTCGACTACCAGAAAGGGCTTCAAGGATATCCATAACAACTTCACGGTCACGCCATGTGTACATAAATAAGGTGTCAAACCCACCTTCATGAGCAGCTACACCTAGCCACAAAAGATGGCTGTGAATTCTTTCCAACTCTGCTGTCAATATTCGAATGGCTTGGGCTCTTGGCGGAGCCTGGACATCTGCCAATTTTTCAACACCTAAAACAAATGCTGTCGCGTGCACATGTGAACAAATCCCACAGACTCTTTCCAACATATACATATCCTGTGTATAGTTTCTTGTTTCACATGCTTTTTCAATTCCCCGATGTACAAAACCTAATCTTATTGAAGCTCCAGTAACAATTTCTCCATCGACTGTAAATTCAAAATGGCCTGGTTCTTTTAGAGCTGGATGTTGAGGTCCAATTGGTACAATAAATTTTTCACCAGATGAACTTTTCATTTTATGATACCTTTCCAGAGATTAATTCTTCGGTCAACCCAGAAAAAGATTTTCGTAATGGGTATACTTTTTCTGGCCATCCATCTGGTAAAACCAGGTGACTTGTATCTGGTGTATCGATAATTTCTACCCCGAATAATTCAATAAATTCTCGCTCATAGAGTGTCGCTGAAGGTATGATATCGCAAATAGAGTATATTTTTGGAGAACTATAATTTACTTTTACACGAATGGTTATTATGACCGACTCTTCTGCAAAATGATAAAGTCCTTCGATTGTTCCCTCAGTAACTGTCACACCTTCATCATCAATCACAGGAGAATGGTCCAAACCCGTTATTGTAATCAGATATCCCCAATGGTTTTCAATAAGCGCTAATACAGCAGGTTTCAAATCTTCTGGCTTTATCCAAATATCGATTCGGTTAATTTCCGGATTGGATATTGAAACAATAAATTTTTCAAGTAGCTGAATACCTTTCGCCAGGGTTCCTTGAACAGTACTCATTGTTGACCTCCCAATTCTTCACTAACAAGTTCCGGAGGTGCCACTTCAACCATTTCTGGGACTTTTCCCAACTTCAGACTTTCCAATAATTGAACCACACCAAAAATAATCGCTTCCGGACGTGGTGGGCACCCCGGAATATAAACATTGACGGGGATGACTTTGGACAGATCACCTACAACGTTATAACAGCCATCAAATACACCTCCGGACAACGCACAGGAACCAACTGCAATCACAAATTTGGGTGATGGCATTTGTTCATATACACGAATCAACCGGTCCTTTGCCTGCAATGTCACTGGTCCTGTGGCGATTAAGACATCTGCGTGCCTCGGGCTTCCCTGCAATTTGATGCCGAAGCGCTCCACATCATATCTTGGTGTCAGAGTGGCTAATATTTCAATATCACAGCCATTACATGATCCACTGTTGAAATGAATTGCCCAGGGTGAATTTATCCGTGACCAATTCATTATTTTGTCAATTATCTCTTGCAAAGGGTTTTTATTTTCCATAATTTGTACCTTTAATCCTTATCCAAGAAGTAATGCAACTAATGCGACGACAATTCCCAAAATAAACGGTACTGTCTGTAATGTGAATGTTCCTGAACCAATTATCAGCATTCCCAAATGCAGCACTGCGAAGAAAAAAGCAATCAAAAAGAATGGCCGATAACCTGGAGCAGATGGATTCTTTGAACCTTCTTCACCACTTGCATAGATGCTGTCTTTTAATTCGGAGCGAACTTCCGGACCTGCCATCAGTCTACCAACCCAGACAATAATCAGTACAAGTGGAATGTAAAGTAAAAATGCAATCGGAGGTGTTAATATCATTTCCATATTTGCTCCTTCATTGTGTAAAGAACATAAACAGACTGGAACAGGCTGGAACAGTCATCCAGTACATTAGAGATGGTAAAACACCAAGTATGACAGTAAACAAAGTTAATATCACCATAGGTATATACATCCAAATGGAGATTGGCTTCCCATTGTTAATAATCTCAGAAGGATTTTTCCGGTACATTCGATTGACAAGCGGAGCGTAATATCCCAATGAAAGAACGCTATTCAATCCTGCAAAAATAACCAGTGCTATAACCCATGCATTTTGTGTAACCGCACCTGCAACAAAAATTTGCCACTTGGACATAAATCCTGCCAAAGGTGGCAATCCACCTAATCCCAATACTGCGACGCTAAAAGCAAAAACAGTTAATGGATATTTTTTAGAAGCGCCGTTAATATCATCCACTGTTAATTGACTGTGATCGCCATTTGCGATTTTCAAATTGAATAACAATGCTCCTGCTGCAAGGAAAGCCAGGCTCTTCATCAATCCATGCGTAATCAAATGAAATGATGCTCCAATACCTCCCAAATAACTGTTGAATGAGATCATCAATCCAAAGCCCAGCAACATATAACCTACATGACTGATACTCGAATAAGCTAAAATACGTTTGACTTCTCTTTGACGTAATGCCATCAAATTGCCAACTAACATATTAATTACTGCAAACCCTAAGAGGAGGTAACCCCAGCGAGTGCTACCTAATGCAAGCCCACCAAATGCTCGTAATAATGCAATCAAACCTGCTTCAATCACAACGCCAGATAACATCGCACTAATTCCACTGGGAGCTTGCGAATGTGCATCCGGTAACCAGGTGTGCAATGGTGCTAAAGCAGTTTTTACACCAAAACCAATCACCAAAAAAGCGCCTCCCACCAATAGAAGTGCGGTAGGTTGAGTAACGGACATCCGGATTGATTCCAAATTCAACGTTCCCACCTGAAGGAATACCAATGCTATACCCAGCATCACAAAAATTGAGCCTACTGCACTTTGAACAAGGTACTTTACCCCTGCTTCCAATGAGCCAGGTTGGTTCTTATAAAATGCAACCAATAGAATTGAAGTCACAGCCATGAGCTCAAACCATACCCAAAGGTTGAAAAGATCAACAGCGCAACCTAACCCTGAAATTGCACCAACCATAGCAATTAACAGAGCATAAAATTTTTCTTCTCCCTCTTCACGATCCATATAAGAAAATGAATAGATCGTAACGAGAATACCCAGCGTCAATGCTAATGCAGCGAGAAGCAAACTAATCCCGTCAAACCTCAGAACGATATCTCCCAATGTGTAATAAAGGGCTTTACCAGACTCAAAAACACCCTTTGCAGTCAATACCAGAAAAATGACAGAACCCAATAATGACAATAAAGCAAGCCACTTGGCTGGATTTTTTCCGACATGACTCGAATCGGCACGATAATATAAACGGCCAATAATATAGACAATTGGAGAAGCTACCAGAGGAAATGCGATAAATAAAATGAAGGTGGTTGTTGCACTCATCCTATGCTCCTATAACCAATACAGCAATCACAATGACAAGACCCGAGACAATTCCAAAAATGTTCCAGCTCAATTGTCCTGTTTGGGTAAAACGCAATTTTTCTGCTATGGATTGAACCCCATTTTCAATTGAACTGTTAATGATTTCGAAGCCAAAAGAATTTTGAGCAAAATTTGCGATTCCCTGAAATCCCTTCGTGATCGTCTTAAGTGAATCACGAATAAACCACGTCATAATACCAAGCCCAACAACCGCTAGGGCAATCCAAGTCGCTGGTGCCGTAACAATTTCTTTCATCATTTCAACAAGAGTTAATTCAGAAATATTATGCGCTGGTAAACTGGTTCGCAACATTTGATTGAACAATCCAACGAGC
>PHBS01000028.1 GCA_002841995.1 Chloroflexi bacterium HGW-Chloroflexi-8 | reverse complement strand
TTGTGGAATAGTAGTTTGTATTGGAATCCGCCAGGGAACGACTTCTTCTGCAACAGCAGTCATGCGTTGGATTCCTTTTACATCCTCTGCATAAGGATCCTGTGGAGGTGCAGAAAGAGGGATTTGCTCTTGTAATATCAAATCTATTGCCTGGATGCGTGGATCCCTATGCATTCGCTTAACCATAATATCGTGCTGGAAGAAATTACCCATTGCCATTAAGATCATCCCTTGATGATGTGCCATATATTCCTGCACGATCGCAGATTTTTTGTTCAGGGGTAAGCGTTCAGTCGTAAAATCAATGGCTTCATATACACCATATAATCCGATCATTTTATATTTGATCAGGTTAGCAAGGTTTTGTGCGACAGACTGAGGTTCATAGGCAATTGCCATTAGGGAGGCATAAGGCGCAATAACCAGATCGTCACCCAGACCTCGCTTAAAACCAAGGCCAGGCACACCAAAAGCTCGATATTGGTAATTCTGATTGGTATCAAAGCGAAAAAAGCCAGATTCAGAGATTCCCCAAGGGATCCCTTTTGCCTTTCCGTACGCAATCTGATGAAGGACTGCTCCTTTGGAACTATCTGCGAGCAAAGTGCCCGGGTAGGAGCGTAAGAATAGCGGTGGCATCAGATATTCAAACATCGTTCCGCTCCACGAAAGTAATACATAAGCTCCTTCAGTCCTGGTAACTGGGCGGCCAAGGTGCATCCAATGGGTTTGAGGTACATCGCCTTTAGCAATAGCGATGATGGAGGCTATACGTGCCTCTGATGCAAGCAGGTCATAATAATTCTGGTCAAGCAGACCAGTAGCCAGGTTAAATCCAATATGGAAAACCCGTCGTTGCGTATGATAAAGGAAGCAAAAATCCATATCATCCATAAATTGTTCTGCTTTTATCATGATTTGAAAAAATTGATTTGTTAACGAATGTGCATTTTCATTCGCATGGGTAAGCGCAAGGGTTAAATTGTCCAGCCATTCTTCAATGCCATTTTTTGGAATAACGTCAGAATTTTCTGAATTATTTATGGAACTTGTTTCACCTAATTTGTTTCGCAGTGTGACGATTTGTTGTGAAGCTTTTTCAATTTGTTCAGGGATCTGCCTGATTGCAATGTTATAAGGCAAATTTGCTCTTAAATCATCCATGATTCTAATAAATTGAGGCTCATTCAGTTGGTGAGGTGTTTTTTCAATTAATGGGATCCAGGGAACTAACTCATCGATAGTACGACGAACAGCAAGGTGATGACGTTCAGTTTGTGTGACTACCTCCTGAAGTTTCCCCAATGCTTTAAGGTCAAAAGCAGAGCGACCCACCTCTACAAGCTCAACCAAGCCGTGTGAAAGATCTTGCCAGAATGATCCACTCACTTTCAGATAAAGTGCATACCATTTGTCTGGCCGTATTTCTACCTGGAGAATTTCGTCACGAATTGCTGCGATCTTTTGGTTTATTTCTTCAACTTGCAAATCAAACTCGGCTTTACGCATATCGGTCAAAGTTTCTGTAAGGTTGGATAGTGTATCCAAATATCCTTGCCATAGATCCCAACGAAAAATTGGTTCATCTGGTAATGTTTTACATGCCTGAGCTGTCACAATCAGACTGGCAGCCAGATTCCCACTATCAACTGTAGAAATGTATCCAGGGAGGAGCGGTTCGAGGGTTAAAGTATCGTACCAATTTAGGAAATGTCCACGGTAACGCTCCATTTGGACAAGTGTGCCAATGGTTAAGCTTAGCCGGGTAGCTAACCCAAGTTGATCCATATATCCAAGGTCATAAGCTGCAAGTGTTGAAGTAAACAGGAGACCGATGTTGGTTGGCGAGGTTCGGTGTGCAATGGCTCCAATCGGAGATTCCTGGTAATGATCCGGAGGTAGCCAGTGATCTTCTGGTCCAACAAATCGTTCAAAAAAGCCCCAGGTTCTTCGGGTTACTTGACGTAAAATGTCGATTTGGCTATTACTTAATGGTTTTGAATGATCAAGGATGGGATGATTTACCCACCAGACGATGAAAGGCGAGAACAGCCAAAGCAGTAACAGTGGGGATGCATATATCAGAGCCGGTGCAACACGATTTTGGGGATGTGATGAAAGAAGCTGTACTACAGTACTGAGTAACAGTGCCAGGGCTGATGCTGCCCCCATTTTTTGCCAAACAACGACTTTTCGTGATTGTAATCCAAATACTCGCGTAGTTTGAGCAGCCGTTGTCCATTGTAGTAAATCACGATGACTGATGAAAATCCGATAAAGCGTTGTTAGTGCAGCATCGATTGATATATATGCTTCATAAGGTAAAAAAGCAATCGCCAGTATCCAGCGCATAAAGTTCCACCCTACTGGACGAAAGGCAATCCGTGCAGTCTCACCCCCCAATATTTGAATCGAACTACGAGCAAGCCCGGTTATTAAGGGTACACTTAGTGAAATCATAACCACTGCTGTCCAAAACCATGTAAAACCCGGCAGGAAAATTATTCCAAGAATAATAATTGAAAGTAGGGCTGGAGCGAGCAATGAACGCCGCAGGTTATCGAACATTTTCCAGCGAGAAATGATTGGGAAAGTCAACCCATGTTTTTTCGGTGTAAATAGCCAGGGAAGTAATTGCCAATCTCCACGAATCCATCGTCGCTGACGAATTGCCTGGATAAAGTAATTTTGTGGGTATTCTTCAATCATGGTGATGTCAGTCACCAACCCCGCTCGTCCCATTGCTCCTTCCAAAAGATCATGACTTAGCACAGTATTTTCTGGAATATGTTCATCAACACTGCGCATAAAGGCGTCTACATCATAAATACCTTTTCCAACATAGATCCCTTCTTTGAATAAATCCTGGTAGGAATCGGAGACAGCAAGTGAATAAAGGTCAAGTCCTGCGTCTCCAGCAAAGAACCTTGTAAACCAGGAATGATTTGCGCTTTTCGGATGGATCTCCATGCGCGGTTGCAAAATTGTGTATCCAGAAATAACACGTCCTGATTTTTCATCAAAAACAGGTTGATTGAGTGGGTGAGCTAAAGTGCCTGCCAGGTGGACAGCAGATCCTCTAGGGAGGATAGTATCAGTGTCTAGTGTGATCACAAATCGAATATGTTGTAATTGCTCTATGATGAAATTTGTTTCGTTTATGCCGTCAGTAACCGTAGTGAAAGAGAGATTTGTATTTCCGCGAAGGAGCAGATTTAATTCGTGTAGCTTACCTCTTTTACGTTCCCAACCGATCCATTTTCTTTCGGAAGGGTTCCATAGTCGCTTTCGATGTAAAATGTAAAAAAGTCTGGCACCATACTGCTTTTCCTCGTCACTGCTTTTGGTGGAATCCAATGTGGCCGGCGGAAAATAATACTTGCGATTTAGTTTTTCAACCATTGAGACTGCGTAGTGAACCAGCCCGTCATCTTCAGCCAGGGATTCGGAGTCAGAATCGCCGAAATCGGACAGAATGGCAAACTTCAGTCCGGGTTCAAAATTGCGGAGATAATGTAATTCAATTTGGTGAACGAGTGAATCGATATCCTTTATGGTGGTGATCATTGCAGGAATGACTACAAGAGTCTGAAATGAGTCAGGAATTGCATCCTTGAATTTAAGCTTGGGTAGAATACGTGGTGGAACAATTAGGGTGATCAACCAATTTGTCAGGTTGGTCGCAATCGACAATACTGGAATTAACATCAGTAGAGCCAACACGATAAATATGATCCATCGTATCTCTAAATTTCCAGGAGCAAGCATTAATCCCCAGGGTGAATTACCAGGAAACTGAGGATTTGAAGTGAGAATTTCCACCGGTCGGATTATCAGTGTAAGTAAAACAGATATCAGAGTCGTTATCATCAGAATGATCGAAAGATAAAATGCGGTAGCATTTCGGAAAATCCAACGTTTATAGGTGATTATCGGGTTAGGGCGGTATCCGATCTGTTGTTCAAGAACAACTCTTCCTTTCCCAAGCAAATAATCGCCAATATGTTGACCCGGAACTTCCGAAAAAATGTTTTCCTGTTTGTCAGGAAAACTCCCTGGGATCATTGGTTTCACCCTTTTGGCAAATGGATCTGAATTTACAATGTTTTGTAAAGTAGGAATCTTGTCTGATCTGGTCGTTCGAGCAAGGTCCAGTGTCATTTCAGCCAGTTCGTTCTCGTTACGTCCGGTTGCCATTGCGAGGTTTTCAATTTCCTTACGATAAAGATCACGGGTCTTGAAGTCCATTTGGGAATATATACCGGCCGGGTCTTTACGTAAAGTTTGTTCCAGGCAACTTACGGATTCAAAAAATTCACTCCAGTCCTGTTCGGATATTATTCGCAGGCTAAGGATGATGTTGGCGATACCATTGCTATTACTGATGCTTTCAGAAGCAGATTCACTTGGTTGATTGGCGCTTAGTAAATCTTCCAAATGTGGAATTGGAGAGGGAATATCAGGTGGAATGAGTGGCTGAATTATGCTAACGAGCCCCTGAGATAGAGATTCGATCAGATAATATCTGAGAAATATTGGTAATGCCCATATTTCACCCATCGTTAGTGACACTTTGTCTTGAAATTGGACCATGATGGTTTGTAAGTCAACCGGATCGATTAGATTATTTTGGATCGCAAGAATGGAGCGTGCGATAATATAAATTCGTGGGAGATCCTTTAGCGCTGCCTCAGTCAACTTGGGCAGCTGTTTATAAAAGGATTTGGGCATATCTTCTTCAATTTGTTGTAATGCCTGGCGAATTATATAGTAATTGTCCAATACCCATTCGGATGCGAAAGTGAGGGGTATCAATTGTTGTGAAGTATCCCTGAATGTGTGATGAGCGTCTGACAACCATAATTTGAATTTTTTAAGATCAGAACCCATGAGATCATGTTCAGGCAGGTTTGACTTAGATCTTCGTTTTTTTTCCTTTAATTTTACCGTTTGACAATTTTTTACCAGAATATTCACGAGGAACTGAATTTTTTCAGTTTTTGAATTTTGAAGGTTAGAGTCTACATCATCTTCCTGGGTACCAATATTCCTTATATTGTTTTCGATCATAATTAACGTCCACCGGATTTTTCTGCAGCAATTTCAGCCGCTGTTGGTGGTACCATAAAGCGTAATACATCCTGAATGACCAGAACAGATTTGGTGCCATGCTCAATATAATTACGGGCAACACTACCATAAGGCCACGAATTTTGCCCTGTATAGCCATGTGCACATAGGATGACCAGATCAATCTCTTCATCATGACTGGCAAATTCTTGTAACGCGGAAGTTACGCTAATGTTCTCAAGTACGATTGACTCGCACTCAACAGGTAAACGTTCTTTCATTTCATTTAGATAGCTTCCAACAGCGATTCGGCTGACTTGCATTAACTGTTGAGAAAGTTTTTCAATCTCAAAAGGATAAGGTTCTGGAATGGGGATTTCAGGTGGCTTGATCACAGCGACGAGAATTATTTTTGTTTTAGCAAGAAATACCATTGTTGGGCTTTGTTGTTCAATTGCGTCGACCGAAGATTCGAATCCTTTGGATATGTCCCCGCGAGCAAGGGCAACTCCTGCAGAAAGTGCACTTTCTGCACGCCGGGAACTGTCAATTGGGAGAAGTATGCTGCGATAATGAATTTTGCTGGATCCGGAATTAGGTTTGTTATAAGCACGGATAATCAGAATCGGCAGATAGATCAGATTAATCACTTTTTGCGTGACACTACTCATATTCCAGCGAGTCAGACCCCCGGAACCATGCGTACAGAGGACGACTAAATCGATATTTTCACTGTGAGCAAAGGTGACTATATTTTCTGCTGTTTTTCCTTCTCGAATTGAATAACTAACCCTGGTTTTTTTAGCATCAAAATCAGCCGCAACTTCTTCGCCCAGGTTTTCTCGAATCTTCATAGCGATTCTTTGCATATAAAGTTCTGCCTCGGCCTTATGGATTTGCCAGCTTAATGGATCAACTGCCTTTGGGTTTTCCTGGAAAGATATCGGTTCCAGTACCTGCAAGAGGATGATATTGGATCCAAAAATACGGGCAAATTCTTCGGCGTGAGGGATCGCTCGTTCTGCGAGTGTTGATCCATCCAGTGGAACCAGGATTCGATTAAACATAGGTTTACTTCCTTCTAATTAGGTCGATGGTAATATTTTTGGGAATTATTTCTGGACGAGCTTGAAAAGTTATTTCAACGAGCTACTCTGATAAGATTTGAGGTTTAAATTGGATTTAGCCAAATTACCAATTCTGCAATTCCCTTGGAATGTCTTTGGCAAGAAAATTTTTCTATGGCAATTCGGACCATTTTTTCACAATCTGTCGGGCTTGAACTATAGGTTTTTACATATAAAGCATCTCGAATTGGCTGGCTGTTTCTTGACCGTCTTCCTCATTATTATCGGACTCAACCAAATTGGCTCTTTCTCAGGTATAGAACAAAGCAAAGGTTCGCCCATTTCCTGAGGATTGCCAGTCACGATCGCAACATTTTCATTAAATTCAGAAACACCATTTCTCCTTCCGAAGAACATCTTTTTATAGTTTAAATGAATAGGGCTATCAATGTCCCTGATACGGTCTATAAAAATGCTAAAAAATCGTAGCAAAAACATGTTAATGGCGCAATATCTTGTATAAAAAAATTTTCTCTTAGAGGTCAGGTCCATATTTTTGTTTAGATTTGTTATTCGTCTTGAAAATCAAGAATTGTACTTGAAGAATCCTCACGAAAGATATTAATAGAGTTTTTATAGAAATTATAGGGGACTTCGATAGCCATTATCGAATAAGATGAAATTGCAAATAGTACAAATTTATTCTGGAAGGACACAATGATATTTAAAAAAATTATCCAAACGGAGTTCTCACAAGCCCTTTCGAAGGATTTGATGATTTTTGAATATTTTTTCGTAAATCCTCATTTAATAATTCGGTTTGGAGGCTTTTTCATACGGATTATAGAATAAAAAGATTACTTGCGAACGATGTCGGTACTAATGTTGTGTGCAATCTTTTTGATTGCAGTCGTCCTCATAAACGCCGTGGACGATAGTTCACTTCAAATTGTTAACCGCATACGTTTCTTCCCTCAGGCAGGGGTGATCCGAACACCCCTGCCGATCATATAAAATTGGATGTTACCTAAGACTTAAATCATAGGTAGAACTTTTGGATCATTCAATCAACTCGTTACGAGATTACTGATCAGGAACATCATTCAATAACTAAATAATTATTTGGAAAAAAGGAGAAAAATCATGTGGACGGTCATCATCATACTGTTTGTGCTTTGGTTGCTCGGCTTCTTTGGAGGACGTATTAGTCCAAACTTCCCAAAAACCGGTAATTGGGTTCATGTTCTGATTGTTATAGCAATTATTTTGGTCATTTTGAAACTGCTTGGGGCTATCTAATCCCGATAACGCCTCGATAAATAGACCAACATAAAAGAAATTTTTGGAGGCTTACGATCTGTTCTTTTTGATTAAACACGAAGGTTTGGTGAAAGGTTTCTGGAAAATAATCTATGGGAAACCACACAAAACAGTCAATATTTCAATTTCCTTTGAATTGAATACCTTAATCCTGTAAAGGAGAATTAAATGAAAACTTGTGAATCCATGATGACGAAAAATCCAATTTGCTGCTTGCCTACCGAAACGGTGGTGAAAGCTGCACAATTGATGAAAAGCGAAAACATTGGCTCAATTCCCGTAATTGAAAGTGAAATTTCCCGAAAATTAGTGGGAATTGTGACAGACCGCGATCTTGCTCTGAAAGTTGTAGCACATGGAAATGATCCAAAATCGACGCAGGTCCAGTCAGTTATGACAGGTACGATTATTACTTGCCTGGTGACAGACGATGTTCAAAAAGCATTGGATGCGATGTCCGCGCATCAACTTCGCCGCATACCAATTGTTGACAACGATAACAAAATTCTGGGTATTATTGCCCAGGCAGATGTTGCAACACGAGTAGACAAGCCGGAAAAAACTGCTGAAATGGTGAAAGATATTTCTCAACCCAAAACAAAATAAAAGATGAGTCATATGTCATTTTTGGAAAATGAATGATTAGAATGAAAACGAAAATGATTTATCTCTACAACAAACCAATTTTTTCGCCCATCTTAACAGAGATGAGTAGAGTATCAGGAGGAAAGATTTATGTTTCCTATAGGTGATGATAACAGTTCGCGTAGAACGTTTCCGTTGGTGACTTATACCTTGATTGCTTTGAACGTCATTTTCTTCTTTTTCGAGTTGGGTGGTGGAGATGCGTTTATTGAGAAATGGGCATTTGTTCCAAGCCGTTTTCTTGCCAACCCTATTGGTGATTCGATAACGATTTTTACATCCATGTTTATGCATGGGGGTTGGGTTCATCTTGGTGGTAATATGCTTTACCTGTGGATCTTTGGGGATAATGTAGAAGATCGTTATGGACACGTTAAATTTTTAGTTTTTTATTTAATTTGTGGTATTGCGGCTACATTAGCACAGTTAGCTTTCAGCACCGGGTCGAATATACCTAATTTGGGTGCGTCAGGTGCAATCGCAGGTGTATTGGGAGCTTATATTTTGATGTTTCCAAAGGGTAGAGTCAACGTGTTGATGGGTAGAGGTGTAATCCCTATGCCTGCGCTGGTCGTTATCGGGTTCTGGATCGTTCTGCAGTTATTTAGTGGCATTGGTTCGATAGCCAATACGGCCGAAACAGGAGGCGTGGCTTATATGGCACATATTGGTGGATTTGCAGCCGGGATTGTAATGACCTTTTTATTTGGCAGAAGTAGTGGAGTGAAACAATTAAATGGGTAGTTAATAATTCCGAATGGTTTAGTTGATTACTGAGACAATTAGCTGCTTGCAAGGAATATCTAATATCATAAAGACGAACATCCAGATGCAAAAAAAAAATCCAATTGAGAAATTTATGGGTTTCCTTTTCTCCGGACAAATCTTACTCGGTTGTTTACTCGTTATTCTTGCCTTGAATGAATAAATAGACTTGAAAACCATCAAAAGTCCTTCGCCGTCCCTGAAAACAGACATTTCCCATTATTGGTAGTAATAATATAGGTTTTTTTAGGGACAAAGATAGCATCGGATTTATAGAATATTATGTATAAAGATGCCAAGTGCCAGAAATTTTGCAATTTGTGAAATCTACGGCAATTAATGTTTGGTCATTTCCAATGACTATTTTTCGGGAAAAAGGAGTTAAATTGTGAATGCTACTTATGTGATTTTCATCGTTATTGTGGTATTGGTGATTATCGGTGGAATATTGGGGTTGGTTTTTAGTGGTCGCAAACGATCAGAACGGCTTTCTACTCATTTTGGAACAGAATATGAGCACACTGTTGAGGCTGTTGGGGATGAGAAGAAGGCATTAACTGAGCTGGAACAACGCCAGAAACATGTTGATGCATTGAATATCAGACCACTTACAAAGGTTGAACGTGACCAGTACATGGCAGATTGGACTTCTGTTCAAACCAAATTCGTTGATGAACCTGGTCAGGCTATCATAGATGCTGATCATCTGATTATGGAAGTTATGCAAGTTCGTGCTTATCCCGTCGCTAATTTTGAACAGCGGGCAGCAGACCTTTCAGTAAATTATCCTGAATTAGTTAGTAATTACCGTGCTGCACGCGTGATCGCAATTAAGAATGAGCAACAGCAGGCAGACACCGAAGAATTAAGACAGGCCATGATTTATTACAGGTCCTTATTCAAAGAACTACTTGGGCTGGAAGAGTCGGTAGTAGTAGAGGAGAAAATGTTATGAGTAGCCAGTATTTTGATGGTCTTTATAAGAAACCAGATCTGAATGAAGAGCCTGTAATTGATATGGGTGGTCAGGTTCAAAATCAGGATCCATTTGAGGATGCAATCCCATTAGCAGCAGCTCAAATTGATTCACCTGTAAAAGAAACGGACGATCAACACCTAAACCAGGATCCGTATGAGGATGCAATTCCATTGGTAGCAGCTCAAATTGAAGAGGTTGTTGATGAGCCGGATGATCTAATTCTGAATCAAAATCGCTTAGGAGATGAAGGTCCTACGGATGTAGATGTCGTCTATGACGATCCGAGTGAAAGCAACGTAATTGTTATTGACCCAATTAATGTACCTGTTTCCGATGATTTTCCAGTAATAAATGATCCGGTCCTACAAGTCCCAGTCACTGGGTTTGATACAACAAATAGCCTTTTGGATGAAACGATTCCAGCCAGCATCTTAGTGGGTGGTTCTTTGATAGACGAATCTCTGCCATACAAGGCGGCACCTATCGAAGAAACATTCGATGAAACTCCCGATGGAGAAATCCCGGCAGTCATTATGGATGCCCCCAAAGTCACTTTGAAAAACTTGGAAGACTCACAGCTTTTTCATAAACGCTGGACTGAGATTCAAAGCCAGTTTGTTGATGACCCAAAAGACGCTGTGATGCAGGCAGATGGGTTGGTATCCGAGATTATCGAACAAATTAAACAAAAATTCGATGATGAACACACGATACTTAAAAACACTTGGTTTCAATCCAATGAGTTCTCAACTGAAGATCTCCGAACAACCTTGCAAAAGTACCACGCCTTTGTCGATCTCCTGTTGGTTTAGTCTGGTTATAAAAGCGGGACCTGATAACATCGCCCGAAACAAATAATGTTGGACCTGCATGACTAAATGCAGGTCATTTGTTTATCAAATACCGGTCTTGAGGATGGTTAGCATTTTGATTTCTACCCGAATGGTATCCAATGGATGATGTAATTCAACTCTGGGGTAATCGAAATGGAAATCAGTCAGTATTCCGATTATTTTAGATAGAGTTTTTTTAGATTGATTTTGGGACTTTGATAGGGTATTTCGAATATTATGGTATTACAGGTAAAACGATCTGAGGATGGAAAAAATTATGATCAAAGCAGATTTTGTTATTCCAGAATCTCGGTTACAGACTAATATCCAGATGAATGTAGTTATTGGGCAAAAGTTACGAAATCCAAATAAGGAGGTCATTTATAAACCTCTAATGTGTGAAATTGTAACGCCTGTGGAAACCAGACAATTACCTTTATCAAACGATAACGCGAACATATTGGAAATTTATATTGTTAAGGGTCTCGCAAGCAAATCATAAAAAGGGGAATGAATTATCGAAAGGGACTATTTAAAACACAAGTTTTTCTTCAAGAAAAAAAAGAATTAGTGGGTGTTCGTATAAAAAAGTGAAAGGAAAAAAAATGGAAAACCATATAACATGTCCAAATTGTAAAAAAATAATTTCAAATTTGCCAATTATTCAGGATGCCGCAAATGGCTCGGGTTCAGATGATCAATCTATTGTTTGTGAATGCGGTGAAAGAATTACTTATTGGCAGGTAACCGCTTTGTTACGAGAGCAAAAGTCGGCTGGAAATCGATTTAAAAATTGGATCCGGAGTTTATTCCATATCCAGGCAAAGGTTTGATAATTTCCAATGATGTAATTCTTTCCTGAGAAAAGAATTTGCATTATCGAAGATTTTTATGAATAAATACCAAAAGCGAACACAAAGAAGTCCTGGCCCTACTTTGAATCAAAAACATCTTTAAAAGGTTGAGATGATGTAATCATATTCTCACCTTGATATACGAAAGGAAGTAAATCGTGAAAAAGGAAGTCGGTTTATGGATTGACCATCGTAAAGCGGTAATCGTGACTATTGAAAATGAAGTGGAGGAAATTCAGGAGATTAAATCGAATATGGAGAAACGAGTACGGTATTCAAGCGGCTCTCGTTCCAATTCCATCAATAGTTCACAGGGTTCGACGGCGGAGGATATGCGGGATCGTAAGTTTGATAACCAACTTGGCCAATTTTATAAAGAAATCATCTCCTTGATTCGAGATGCTGATTCGATTTGGATTTTTGGCCCTGGTGAAGCGAAAGGTGAGATCCTTAATAGCTTAAAAAATGAAAATCTCGCTGGTTTAGTTGTCGGTGTTGAAACTGTGGATAAGATGACAGACCGCCAAATTTCAGCCAAAATACGGGATCATTATCTTTCTTGAAGATTATCCTGAATCTTCACCAAAAGATTATTTACTTTATTTAACACTAACTGGCAGATGATTGTCCGGCTGGTTACCAAAAAAGGAACATAAAATGAAACGAATTAATAAATATTTTGCGATTAGCCTGTTCGTAATAATGCTTGCTGCACTGATCACCTCCTGTGCATCTCTCTCAAAAAATGACAGCACAAATGGAACTACTTGGGGAACAGGTGCATTTGGCTCGAATGGTGAACGGATTTATTTCACATCCACCAGCGAGCGTGGCTCAAAGATTACTTATGATGAAGGTCCGACTTCAAATGCCTGGATGATGAGTAGTGGTCAGTTGGCTTGCGCTTCCTGCCATGGACCGGATGGAAGTGGTGGAGAACATGGCATGGGTCAAATGCAAGTTATGACTGCACCGGATATCCGGTGGTCTGCCATCGGAGAGGAATTCGACGCCAAATTATTTAATCTTGCTGTCACCAAAGGGGAAGACCCGGACGGTTCTCAATTAAGTACAGATATGCCCCGTTGGCAAATAAGCGATGAGGATCTGACGGATTTGTTGGACTACATCAAAACACTGCCTTAATACTTTAGCCAGTCCATTTAGAAGAAAGACTGGTTATTTACAGCGTTTTGAATGTGATTTGATTTCAATCTTGATCATTTTTAGAAAAAAGAGTCGGTATATACCAGGTTATGCTTTTAAGGAAAACGATATTCGCAAAGAAAACCGTTTCTGGATTATCAATAATGGTCCATACGGAGGATTTTCTCGGATCTTACTTCCATGGAGAGGAGAATAGAAATGAAAATTCTACTCGTTTACCCGGAGTTTCCTGATACGTTTTGGAGTTTTAAACACGCGCTTAAATTTATCCAAAAGAAAGCAGGAGCGCCGCCACTTGGCTTACTCACAGTTGCAGCCATGTTGCCTTCCCAATGGGAAAAACGATTAGTGGATCTTAACATTTCCTACCTTACTGAAAAAGATTTGAAATGGGCAGATTATGTGTTCATCAGTGCCATGGTTATTCAACGCGATTCGGTCAGAGATGTGATCAAAAGCTGTAAATCAGCTGGCGTGAAAATGGTAGCGGGTGGACCACTATTCACAATGGAGCATGAGCAATTTCCGGATGTAGACTACTTTGTATTAAATGAAGCAGAAGAGACGCTTGCACCGTTCTTGTTTGATTTGGAATATGGTCGGGCTAAACGAATTTATCGTTCTGATAAATATCCCGATATCCAACAAACACCGGCTCCGCTTTGGCAGTTAGCGGATTTAAAACATTATGACACAGTCGGCATTCAGTTATCCCGGGGCTGTCCTTTTAATTGTGATTTTTGCAATGTGACAGCATTGTTGGGGCATAAACCTCGCATAAAAACAACTTCGCAAATTCTTGCCGAATTGGACGGACTCTATGACCTTGGATGGCGCAAAAATATTTTCTTCGTAGATGATAACTTTATTGGAAATAAAAAGTTTATTAAAACTGAAGTGCTTCCAGCCATTATTGAGTGGCGAAAAGGAAAAGATGGTATGCCATTTGGAACTGAGGCTTCCATTAATTTAGCGGATGATTCAGAGTTGATCCAACTTATGGTTTTGGCTGGTTTTGATACAGTTTTTGTAGGAATTGAGACTCCCAATGAAGAAAGTCTTGCCGAATGCAGTAAAACCCAGAATAAAGGTCGTGATTTGGTTGAAAGTGTTAAAATTCTGCAACGGGCTGGGCTCCAGGTGCAAGGTGGTTTTATTGTCGGATTCGACAATGATCCTGCATCAATCTTCCAGCAGCAAGTGGATTTCATTCAGAAAAGTGGCATTGTAACTGCCATGGTAGGACTATTGCAAGCACCTTTTGGCACACATTTGTATGACCGTATGCAAAGAGAAGGCCGTCTGATTAGCGAATTTTCGGGGGATAACGTAAATGGTTTGACCAATATTCTTCCTGTTATGGGCATGGGTCCACTTGTGGCTGGATATAGAAAGCTTCTTAACGAAATTTATTCTCCTAAGTTTTATTATGAACGGGTGATCACTTTCCTTCGTGAATATCGACCACCACTGATTAAGGTCAAATTGGAGAAACAATATTTCCTGGCATTTTGGCGTTCAATTTACAGACTGGGCTTTTTGGGTGTTGAACGAGTTCAATATTGGCGTTTGTTTTTCTGGACTCTGTTTAAACGTCCTCGCCTATTTCCATTAGCGATTACTTTTGCAATTTATGGTTTTCATTTCAGACAGGTCATCGAATTGCATGTAAACTAAATGGATTATATTTCCTTTTTTCGAACCCCTGATAGATTGGTTCAAAAAAGTGTGAAGCAACCAACGGAAATACTACTAAAAAAAAATGAAATTAGACGAATTGGAACAGAATAAAATAAACATAAATTGCATTGAATGGTCTGTTTTTGGAATTTAGAAGAAATGGAATGAGTTGTCTGAGGGAATAAAAATGGAAATAATACGTAACGAATTATCGGAAAGCACACGATCAAAAGAGAATCTTAAAACATCAGAATTGAGATATCGACGTCTTTTTGAAACTGCAAAGGATGGGATACTGCTGCTGAATGCAGTTACAGGGGAGATTACAGATGTAAACCCATTTTTGATAGAATTACTGGGCTATTCCCTCGAAGAATTATTAGGTAAAGAGTTGTGGGAGATCAGTCCATTTAAAGATGCAATTGAAAATAAATTTGCATTTCAGGAATTGCGTCAGAAAAAATATATTCGGTACGAAGAATTACCACTTGAGACAAAATCCGGGAAACGAGTTGAAGTTGAGTTTGTTTCTAACCTTTATGAGGTCAATGGCCAGGAAGTCATTCAATGTAATATCCGCGATATTTCTGAACGGAAGCTTGCTAAAGATAGTTTGCGTAAAGCGAACAGCGATCTTTCGTTATTAGTCGCTGAACTGCAGAAACATGACCAGGAAATAAAAATGGTTAATCGTATGAATGATTTACTTCAGGCGTGTAAGACCAAAGAAGAAGCTTATCAAGTGATAGGATTGGCAATTGGAGAAATATTTCCTGGTCAGTGCGGTGGTTTAGCTATCCTGCATGATTCTGCAAATTACCTTGAAACATTTGCCCAATGGGGAGACGAGCCGGCTCTGAAACCTATTTTTTCTTTGGAAGACTGTTGGGCAATGAGACGAGGACAACAACATGTTGTCCTGGATCCACAAACAAGCATCATGTGTACGCATTTTCTACGAAACCCTCAAAAAGGTTATCTTTGTATACCGCTGGTTGTCCAGGGTGATACACTTGGGTTATTGAACATTGATTTACCTGCCGGAATGGATAGTGAACACGAACTTAGTTGGCGACAGCTGTTTTTGACAGTTGGAGAAGGAATAAAGTTATCTTTATCGAATATAAAACTAAGAGAGATGATGCGGGATCAGGCGACTCATGATCCTTTGACAGGCCTCTTCAACCGCCGCTATTTGAGTGATACACTTCCCCGTGAACTAAATCATGCCCGTCGAAGTAATTCAAAAACCTGTGTCGTAATGCTGGACATTGACCATTTCAAGCATTTTAATGATACCTACGGTCATGAAGCAGGAGATTTAATGTTGCGCGAATTAGGATGGATTCTCAAAGGGAATATTCGAAAAAGTGATATTGCCTGCCGTTATGGCGGAGAAGAATTTGTTCTGGTCTTATTGGACACTACAATTGAGGATTGCCAAGAACATCTTAAAAAGATTATCGAGAAAGTAAAAGCACAACAAATACGCTTTGGGGGACAACTTTTACGGTCAATGTCACTATCCATAGGTGTTGTGGAAGCGTCCGAATCTGTGATGGATGCTGATGAACTCCTGGTTGCGGCAGATAAAGCCATGTATGCTGCCAAACATGCTGGTAGGGATTGCATCATTTTATATCGTGACATGGAAAAAACATCTTTGTGAATTAATGCTTGTAGATTGTTCGGATCAGGAATGGAGAATAACGCCATATGAATATTAATAATCAGCACCATCGATTGATCTTGCAAGACATCGCCCATAGGGCGATGCTCGAAAGAGGATTGCTCCCGGATTTTTCTGCTGAAGTGCAAAATGAACTTCAAAATATTACACCACTTAAAGTGAAGAATAATGGATCAATAGATAGTCCAGAGTTGATTCGGGATATGCGTCACCTATCTTGGGCATCAATTGATAATGATGACTCTCTTGATTTGGACCAATTAACCTATGCTGATGTTCTTCCTTCAGGAAAAGTAAACATTTATATTGCGATCGCAGATGTTGATTCTGTTATAAAAAAGGGATCAGCGATCGATCAACATGCACGCAATAATACTACCTCTGTTTATACGCCTGCCCAAATATTTCCAATGTTGCCAGAAAAGATTTCTACTGATATTACTTCCTTGAATCTTAATGAAGATCGTCTTTCTCTAGTCATCGAAATACTGATCAATCCAGAAGGCGAGCTTGAGGATTCAGATGTTTACAAAGCATGGGTTCGAAATCATGCCAAACTTGCTTACAATGGCGTGGCAGAATGGTTGGAAAAATCCAGCCCAATCCCAGAGTCGTTGACGAATATTCCGGGGTTGGCTGACAATTTAAGGATACAGGATCAGACAGCACAAAAAATGAAAAAGTTGCGGCATTTGCATGGTGCATTGGATCTGGATACTCTTGAAGCAAAACCTGTTTTTGATGGGGATCAAATTCGAGATCTGGAAATTGAAACAAAAAACAGGGCAAAGGAGATTATTGAGGATTTCATGATAGCCGCGAATGGTGTCACAGCCAGGTTCCTTTCAGTAAAGAAATTTCCTTCAATCCGCAGGGTGGTGCGTACGCCAAAGAGATGGGAGCGTATTGTTGTAATTGCAAAGCAACACAATTTCAAACTTCCGGAATCTCCCAACTCAAAAGCATTAGAGGAGTTCCTATTAATACAAAAAGAAAAGGATCCTTTACGGTTTCCTGATTTGTCATTGGCTGTCATTAAACTCCTGGGTCCAGGTGAATATGTAGCTGAATCACCCGACGTGGATGTTCAAGGTCATTTTGGATTGGCGGTCAAAGATTATGGTCACTCAACAGCTCCGAACCGACGATATCCGGATCTGATCACCCAACGATTGTTAAAAGCAGCGTTAGAGACTGTCCCTTCTCCATACCAAAAATCTGAATTGGATGTTCTGGCTGCCCATTGTACCGCTGCTGAGGATGCTGCTAATAAAGTAGAAAGACAAGTCGGAAAATCCGCTGCCGCTTTATTGCTAGAATCAAGAATTGGGGAAAAGTTCGACTCGATTGTCACTGGCGCATCACAAAAGGGGACCTGGGTCCGACTGCTGACTGTTCCGGTCGAAGGTAAACTGGTCTATGGTTTTGAAAAAGTTGATGTTGGGGATCGTATTCGAGTTCAGCTTAGTTCAGTGGATGTTGAAAAAGGATTTATTGATTTTCGAAAAATTTAATAAATCATCAGTTATGCTGAATCGATCACAGGGACTATATCAATCAAAATATCAGACATGAATGTCCCTTTAGTTCTGTTTAATAACTTGCTGCATCGAGATTTGGTAAATAAATTCTTGCATCCTTTTTGTTTTAACTCCGTCTATATCAATAGATCACAAAAAAAGGAGAAGAAACAATGGAATTCGCAAGAAACTTAATCATTGAATCTGTGTTGGGAGTCTGGACCTCATTTTTACATAATTGGCCATTTTTGATTGTAAGCATTTTTGTTGCAGTGAGTCTGAAATTATTTGTCGATACCAGTAAGATATCAGGCTTTCTGACTCGTTATCGTAATGCAGGCGTATTAGCAGCAACCCTGGCAGCCGTGACAACTCCGTTTTGTTCATGCGGCACCACAGCAGTCATCCTTGGTATGATGGCCAGTACAATACCTTGGTCGCCGATCATAGCTTTTATGGTTGCTTCACCGCTTACTTCTCCTGAAGAGTTAATTTACAGTGCTGGATTATTTGGTTGGCCTTTTGCGCTGGCATTCTTTATCTCTTCCATTCTTCTGGGTCTTATGGGTGGTTTGATCGGAGTCATTTTGGAAAGGAAGGATTTGCTTAAGAATCAGTCACGCTACACGGAGACTTTCGTCGAAAAAACTGTGCAATTTTCAGTCAACCCAGTCATGAGAAATAGGTTTGCAGTTGTTGAAGCATCTAGTCCCAGCGTGGCATGTAGTTCTTGTGCCCCCGAATTTGCGTTGGAGTTTTATCCTGTCCTTGACCAGCATTTACCTTCTAATGAAAATGCCTGTGGTTGCAAAAGCGAATCGGGCATGTCGGTTTCTACGACCAGCCAGTGTGAAATATCCCATCAAAAATCAGTTCTACCCCAATCTTGTTGCGAAGAAATAAAATCAACCCGACATGCCAGGGTGACTTTGCAATCGTTCTTAAAAGAAAGTTTCACGACAGGAAAACGATTAACGGTTATGTTCTTTGGATTTGCACTCATTGGGTATTTAATGAATGGGTTAATCCCATCCAGTTGGGTCTCATCAATTTTTGGGCAGGGAAATATATATAGTGTTCCCCTGGCTGCCACTTTGGGTGTACCTCTCTATATCAACACAGAAGGATCACTCCCCTTGGTGCGAACCCTGGTAGATAGTGGAATGAGTCAAGGTGCTGCCTTAGCCTTCTTGATCACAGGTGCAGGTACCTCAATTGGGGCAATGGCAGGTGCATTGACGATTGCACGCTGGAGAGTTGTCGCGGTAGTCATTGGTACGCTTTGGATAGGAGGAATCGGTTTGGGATATGCCTACAACTTTATTTTGGCCATTGGATTAGTTTAAACTTTCAGATTTATATTAAGATGAGTGATCCGTTAATCGGTTCACTCTTTTCCTATTGATTGGGTTCGAAAAAACTAACCAACCAGCCAGGATAGGAATTCGAATTTTCCAATTAGAATAAAAGAAATTGATGAATGGGAATATGTATGCAACAAGAAAATGAATTAGCCCAAAAGCAATCCTTGGAAGTCATTTGGGAAGGGATGAGTGCCCGAATCAGGAAATTTATTCTTATGCGTGTAGAAGACTCTGCTACTGCTGAAGATCTTCTGCAGGAAGTATTTGTTCGAGTACATCAAAATATGTCGAAGCTGAAAAACTCTGAAAGGCTTGAAAGTTGGATTTATAAAATTACCCGCCATGTAATTATTGATCACTATCGTTCTCGAAGAAGCGATTTAGAGATCCCAGAGACTCTTTCAGATCCCATAAATTTGTTCGTTGAACCCGATACAACGTCAGAACTTGCCGGTTCTATTCGGGAAATGATTGATTCTCTGCCTGAACCATATCGCCAGGCATTGCTGATGACCGAATATGAAGAGTTGGACCAAAAAGCCCTTGCAGAAAGAGTGGGAATTTCTCTTTCTGGTGCAAAATCAAGGATCCAGCGGGCAAGGAAAAAAATCAAAGATTCACTTTTGAATTGCTGTCATTTTGAATTTGACCATTATGGCAGGGTTATTGACTATTGGGACGGTTGTTGTTGTTGTGTTAGCAGCACAAATTAATGTGATTGAGCTGTCATCATGACCACTATTCTCAGGATTACATCATTCTCAATTTATTAGATTATCTTTGTTTTTAGCAAATAGTTTTTCATGTATATCAATCGATCCATTGAAAATGAATAGTTACAAAAATCGATCTTTACCATCAAGGAGTATTCATTATGAACCTGGAAGAATTACGATTAGATTGTGCAGTAAAACAAAAAAAGGGTTTGCATTTTATTTTGGCATCCATCATCATTTGGACAGCTGTCTTCATCATTCATCTCACTTCATTGCCAATAATAACGAAGAATTTTCTAACATTTTGTTTTACGGCACCACTAATGCCAATCGCGTTTTTTATCTCAAAATTAATAAAAGTTGATTTTACCAATAAAGGTAATCCATTAACGAATCTGGGAGTTTTGTTTTCGTTAAATCAAATACTTTATTTACTGATAGCCATGTGGATATATCCAACCATCCCGGAAAAAATGGTCATGGTCTTAGCTATGATTTTTGGAGCGCACTTGCTTCCTTATGGTTGGTTATATCTTTCGAAAAGTTATACGATCTTAGCGGTAATTATTCCGCTTTGTGCCTTATGGATTGGAATTAATTATCCTCCTAACTTTGTGGCAGGCTTCATGATTGTCTGTGAAATTGTTTTTAGTATGTTGTTATTTTTCGAGGTTAAAAGGATTTTGAAAAAATAAACAAATATTTAATACCCTTACTGGCGATCTTTTATACAAAAACAATAACCTCCACCAATTAATTTTGGAAAAGTGGATTTAAAAAGTAATAAATCAAAACAAAGTAAGGTTCGTTGCGTACCTTGAAGACCATAATTGATTAATAATTCGAGAAAAACATCCAAACAAATAATCTCGCATCAATAAAGCTTTGCGGTATGTTTCCTTTTGAATGTGCGATCTTTGTTGTATTTTGAAGAATTATAAATACGACAAAGATAGAAAAATGAACTGCGCATCAATTTATTTTGTCTGATTTTACATGGGCGAAACAAACTCTTTCAATCAACAACCAAAGATACTTCCCTTAATTGATTCGAAATTTTGGGTAATAAATTTATTTTAAAAACAATATTGGAATCAATTTATTTCCTATCAAGAGACTTTGATTTGTTCACTGCCTTCGGCTATGAATTTCTTCAGGAAACTAAAACATAAAAATCACGAAACACAAAGATTCCCCGCCGGGATTTTAATTTCGTTAAACTAAATTCAAATATTTGCTAACCATAGTAGATTGTATTGGCCAGGAGTTGATGTTTTATTCCTTAAAACCACCTTCGATGAAGAAAAATCTATGACATCATATGGATGGTCACTCTTCAAGGATGAAACAAATATGAACTCAAAGATTGGGTGTTAGGAAATCCAAATCAATGCTGTTTTTCTAAAAACGTAATGAAAAAAGGGGGAGTTCGGTTAAATTTATAAATTTACATACCTATAATATAAAACGATTTTCTGAGTTTTTTCCGAACATCGAAAGACGGTAATCCTACATAAACATTGTACAAATACAATAAAAATATTGTACAAAATTATGCAAAACATTATACTTTCGAAATCAAAATAAATGTTCTTGAAAATAAGGAGAATCGAAATGAAACGCTTTTTTATGTTCGCGCTACTTGCTACACTTGTTCTTGGTGCTTGTGCACCAGTTGCCACTCCAGTACCTGAAGAAGATCCAATTCCCACGCAGTTACAAGAACCAACATCAGTTCCATCTCCAAAATCAATCGTCGATATTGCAATTGAAGATGGACGATTCACAACCTTGGTTGCAGCAGTTCAGGCAGCAGATCTGGTAGAAACTTTGCAGGGTGAAGGTCCTTTTACTGTCTTCGCACCAACGGATACGGCATTTGAAAAACTTCCCGCAGGTACTCTTGATGATTTGCTAAAACCTGAAAACAAGCAAATGTTGAAAGATATTCTTCTTTACCACGTTGTATCAGGAAAAGTTTTGGCATCAGATGTGATAAAGCTGACCGAGGCTATGACAGTTTTGGGGAAAAACGTGGCTGTAAAAGTAGATGGTGGTAAGGTTTTTATAAATGATGCTGAGGTTGTCATCACGGATATTGAAGCCAGTAATGGAATTATCCATGTGATCGATACCGTTATTCTTCCGCCCACCGAAGAGCAAGCTATGGATATCGTTGATACCGCAGTTGCGGATGGCCGGTTCACCACTTTGGTTGCCGCAGTCCAGGCAGCTGGCCTGGTTGACACCCTCAAAGGTGAAGGTCCTTTTACGGTCTTCGCCCCAACGGATGATGCTTTTGCCAAATTACCTGCGGGAACCATTGATGAATTATTGAAACCAGAAAATAAACAGCAATTGACAAACATTCTGCTCTATCATGTGATGCAGGGAAAAGTCATGGCAAACTCAGTAACCGATGGTTTGATTGCTGATAGCGCTCTGGGCACATCTTTATTCTTCAAATTGGATATGGGAAATGCGTATGTCAATGAGGCACAAATTATCGTGACAGATATTGAAGCAAGCAATGGTGTTATCCATGTCATTGACACAGTAATCCTTCCTAAAGATATTGTGGATGTTGCAGTATTCAACAAATTCGAAACACTTGCAGCTGCATTGCAGGCAGCAGATCTGGTCGAAACACTCAAAGGTGAAGGTCCATTTACAGTCTTTGCACCAACTGAAGATGCATTCAAGGCATTGCCTGAAGGTACACTTGCTAATTTACTCTTGCCAGAGAACAAACAGACTCTCACAAACATCTTACTTTACCATGTTGTGGCAGGAAAAGTTTTGGCAGCAGATGTAATCAAATTAGAGAGTGCAGATACGGTTTTAGGTCAACCGGTCACGATCAAAGTTGAAAATGGCAAGGTATTCATTAATGAATCCGAGGTTGTCGTAACGGATATAAAAGCAACCAATGGTGTCATTCATGTAATCAATACCGTTTTGTTACCTGCCCAATAATTTAGAATTTCGAATTTCATAAAACAATGAGCAAGGCAGCCATCAATCAGCTGCCTTGCTTTTCAAAAACCGATTAGGTAAGGATCACAAAATTAAAGATGTTTAGATTGCCATGAAGAAAACCTGAGTTTGCTAAAAAGACTTTAAAAAAACACCAGAAAAAGCTGTATATTGTACAAAATTGTTAGTATACTTTGTACATAACAATAGAATAAAAAAATGCCTGAATTGAATAGAACAGAAAAGAAATGATGTTGTGATGACTTTGATTTCTGAATTTTCCGAAGATCCGAAATATACAATAAAAAATGTCAGCTCTCAAACAGGTATCCTTCCAGTGACATTGCGTGCATGGGAAAGACGATATCAAGTACTGTCTCCTGGTCGTGCCGGAAACCGTTATCGTTTATATTCAGATAGAGATGTTGCAATATTGCGATGGTTGAAAAGTCGTAATCAGAATGGTATATCAATCAGTTTAGCTGTAGAAGAACTACAGCAATCGACCAGAAATGGAATCTGGCCGGAAGCAGTCCCAACTGGAATCTTACACGAGACTTCACAATCGAACACACCTCCGGTTAAATATGCACGCAGGTTGTACCATCTACTCATCAATTATGATGAAAGTGGTGCAATGGAACTCGTACGAGAAATCATCGCAAATTACGATTTAAGAACAATTACGATGGAAATTTTTACACCTTGTCTGGTTGGAATTGGAGAAGCCTGGAATCGGGGAGAAATTAAAATAACGACAGAGCATTTTGCAAGCGCTTTTATACGCGGGAAGCTATTAACTTTATTGCAGGCATATCCTGTGAAGCGCAATGTCCCATTTATCGTTATCGCAGGTGCACCAACCGAAGAACATGAAATCGGTGCTTTAATGATGGCCGTGCTTTTACGTAGTGAAGGGTTTCGGGTCGAGTTTTTAGGCGCAGACATCCCTGTGGATGATCTTGTTTACCATTCACGTTTTGAAAAACCGGACATGATTGTGCTTTCTGCAACAACTCGAACTGCTGCCCTGGAAATGAAGCGAATGCAGGAAAAATTAGCTCAATTGAAAAAACCACCAAAATTTGGGTTTGGAGGTTTTGCCTTTAATCTGGAACCAGAATTACGTGAACAAATTCCCGGGATTTTCCTGGGAGAAACAATGGAAATTGCAATAAAGAAAGTAAATGAATTACTCGGATCTGTAAATCAAAACCGATCTCCACGAAAGAAATAAGTCATCAGGAAAATTTTAATCGGATTTCCTTTTTGTTTCTGCGTACAGAGCGAAATCCAGCCTCATCGAATAAACGCTTGTTTTTCGCCAATTAATCATCTCAATGAAAGCCGGGGTTTGTTCTCTTGCCGATTAATACAATTTTAATTTATTAAATCTGGCGAGCGTGATATTTAATATCATGCTCGCCTGTCTGTTCTTATCGTTCAAATTCGAATTGTTTAAGGATTACTAATTCTCGATAAACTTCCATTCTGCCACGGATCTAGTACAAATCCGCTGCATCAAACTGACTGTTGTATATCGATGTATAGAATCCGTTCTTTTCGAGCAATTCTTCATGTGAACCCTGTTCAACGATATCGCCATTATTCATTACCAGGATCAAATCTGCATTTCGGATGGTAGAAAGACGATGTGCAATGATAAAGCTGGTGCGTCCTTCCATCAGACGATCCATGGCATTCTGGATCAAAACTTCTGTACGTGTATCCACCGAACTTGTGGCTTCATCCAGGATTAATATTTTCGGTTCAGAGATGATTGCCCGAGCGATCGTTAGCAGCTGTTTTTGACCCTGAGAAATATTCGAAGTTTCTTCATCCAGGATCATGTTATATCCATCTGGTAGCGTACGAATAAAGTGGTCCACATTTGCAGTTTTTGCAGCTTCAATGACTTCATCATCTGTAGCGTCCAGTCGTCCATAACGTATATTTTCCATGATGGAGTTGTTGTAAAGCCAGGCATCCTGCAGCACCATTCCGAACATATCGCGCAGGTCGTGCCTTGAAAACTGACGGATATCGTGGCCATCCACAAGGATTGAACCGCTGTTGACGTCATAGAAGCGCATCAATAATTTAACCATGGTCGTTTTGCCTGCACCGGTGGGACCCACAATTGCAATTTTTTGACCTGGAGTAATGGTTGCGCAAAAATCGTTGATAATAATTTTTTCAGGATTGTATCCAAAATGCACGTCTTTAAACTCAACCTGCCCAACAACTTTGCTTGGACGAATTGGGTCCATTATTTCAGATACTTCTTCTGGTTCTTCCAGGAATTCAAATACCCGTTCTGCTGCGGCTGCAGTCTGTTGCAGTACATTAGAAATATTCGCTATTTGAGCAATTGGTTGTGTAAATGACCGAACATATTGAATAAAAGCCTGGATATCACCAACAGTAATGGCATTACGAACAGCTAACCAGGCACCCAGGATAGCTACTGCCACATAACCCAAGTTTCCGATGGTGTTCATAATCGGCATCATCAGTCCGGACAGAAATTGTGATTTCCATGCAGAATCAAAGAGCGTGGTGTTGTACACATCAAATTTCTCAACGCTGCGTTTCTCGCCATTGAAAGCTTTCATGACAATGTGGCTGCCATACATTTCTTCAACATGGCCGTTGACATGTCCGAGGTAATCCTGCTGTTGCTTGAAATATTTCTGCGATTGTTTTACCACCAGCATGACGAAACCAGCTGAGATTGGAATAATCCCAATGGCAACAAGAGTCATGATCCAATTTATGGACAACATCATTACCAGAACACCAAGGACAGTTGTCACGGATGTAATGATTTGGGTCATGCTCTGGTTTAATGTCTGACTGACAGTATCTACATCATTTGTAATCCGTGAGAGTACTTCACCATGGTTTGTGCCATCAAAGTAACGCAGAGGCATTCGGTTTATCTTCTCAGAAATATCTTTCCGGAAGTTATAGGTAAGCTTCATAGAAACACCAGTCATTATCCATCCCTGGATGTAACTGAAGAGGGATGAAATGACATAAAGACCCAGCATTAAAAGTAAAATGTTGCCGATATAGGTAAAATCAATGCCTGTACCGCTACCCTGAAGTTGATTAACAATTCCTTCGAATAGTTTAGTGGTTGCTTTTCCCAGAACTTTAGGTCCAATAATCGAGAAGATAGTGGAAGCCATCGCAAAAACAAGGACAATAATTATTGAAACGCGATAAGGTTTTAATTGGTTCAATAATTTGGAAAAAGTGCCTTTTAAATCACGTGCTTTCTCAACTACTCCTCCCATTCCGGGAGGTGGTCCACCAAAAGGACCACGCTGTGGGCGATTTTGAGTACGGTTTGGAGATTCGCTGTGCATCATTATGACAACTCCTCTCTGGTAAGCTGTGATGTCGCAATTTCACGGTACGTTTCACAGGTTTCCATTAATTCGGTATGCGTTCCTTTTCCAACAATTTCACCTTCATTTAACACTACAATTTGTTCGGCATTCTTAATGGTGGAAATTCTTTGGGTTACGATGATCATAGTGCTTGATCCTGTTTCTTTCTTTAATGCTCTTCGCAAGGCTGAATCAGTCTTGAAATCAAGCGCAGATAAAGCATCATCAAAAATGTAAATTTGTGGTTTCTTAACCAACGCCCGTGCAATAGCAAGGCGTTGCTTTTGACCGCCAGAAACATTGATTCCGCCTTGTGAGATCTCAGTCTGTAAGCCTTTCTCCATGGTTGTAATGAATTCCGTCGCCTGGGCAATATCTGCGGCTTTCTTTAAGGTCTCCTCGCTGACATCTTCATCTGCGTAACGCAAGTTGCTTTCAATGGTTCCGGAAAATAACATGCCTTTCTGCGGAATGTATCCAATACTGTCACGCAAATCTTTCTGAGTCACCTCCCGGACATCCACTCCATCCACCAGGACTGCCCCTTCTGTGACGTCAAAGAATCGCGGTATTAAATTAATCACAGTCGATTTGCCGGAACCGGTGCCGCCAATAATTGCGGTTGTCTCGCCTGGTTTGGCAATAAAACTGATCCCGCAAAGTACATTTTCTTCAGCATTTGGATAGCGGAAGGAAACATTGCGGAACTCAACAAATCCTTTTTTCTTTTCATCAAGTTGCTTGGGTTCTTTGGGATCATTAATCGTAGGTTCAACTTCCAGAACATCTGCAATGCGGGCACCAGAGACCGAAGCCCTTGGCAGCATGATGAACATCATCGATAACATCAGGAAGGAGAAGACGACTTGGATGGCATATTGTAGAAATGCCATCATGTCACCAACCTGAATGGTCATTTTTGCGACCTGATTTGCGCCAACCCAGATAATCAACACAGAAAGTCCATTCATCAACAGCATCATAAATGGCATCAAAACAATCATGACGCGATTTACAAATAACATGTTATTCGTTAAATCAGTGTTGGCTTTATCAAATCGATTTAGTTCAAAATTCTGGGTGTTGAATGAACGAATGACCATCATTCCAGCCAGATTCTCGCGTGTTACCAGGTTCAGGCGGTCAATCAAACTTTGAATTTTCTTAAATTTTGGGAGCGAGATTGTAAATACTGTCCCAATCATGCTCAAAAGGATCACTACACCCAAGCCGATGATCCAGGTCATGGAAGGGCTTTTATCAACAGCACGGATAATTGCACCGACACCTATAATTGGTGCATAAAACACCATCCGCAAAAGTAAAATAATGACCATTTGCACTTGTGTCACATCGTTGGTCGAACGTGTAATCAATGAAGCTGTTGAGAAATTGTCGAATTCAGCTTTCGAAAAACTTTCCACTTTACGAAAGAGATCATGGCGGATGTCGCGTGCCGCACCTGCGCCGATCCGTGCAGAAAGAAAACCGACAGCGATGGTACACAAAGCTGCTACCAGTGTGACAAGCAGCATGAGTCCGCCAATACGCAAAATATAGTTGGATTGAGTTTTGGCTGTATTTAATCCCAGGGCATCGTATTCAGCTTTTACTGCTCCAGCCGCTGCCTGGGTGATCATATTATCGCCCATCCCGGCAAATTTATCATTCACAGCAGCTGTCATCTGCGTCAATTGGGCAGGAGGTATTTTTTCAAGGGTTGAGAAAATGTCCATCCCGACTGGCAATTTGGAGAGGTCGAATCCGGCAAGTTTAGCCAGCGCAGCAGCTTTTTGTGGGTCAATCATCGCTTCTTCGATGGTGGAAACGATCATGATGGATTTACCCATTGTCGAACTGATTTTGGTGCGTTCCTCATCCGTAATTTGATTTAAGACATAAATGGCTTCATCTTTGAGAACCGGATACTTCTCCACATAATTTAATGACAGACTCGAGTTTGGTTCGATCAAAGAGTAATTAGACAGAACACTACTTTTTTCTTCTGCGGTCATAAATATGGTGAGATGCTCCATTTTACTTTGTCGTATGGCTTCCGGGATGGACGATTCGATCCCGCCTTGCTGAATGCCGATGTTGACAATTTCTGACATGTAATTTGGTAATGCCAAATCTGCCATCGCCTGAACGAATAACAATCCGATCGTAATCAGGATTAACAATAAATAGGGTTTTAGATATTTTGATAGTCGCAGCATAAATGTTTTACTCCGTAAAATTGTGGCAAAAAAATCTTTGCAATCTTCAGCAAAGTGAATTAGGTTTTTTTTGTATTCTCGTAATGACTCTTCTCATATTCTCTGGCTGAACCTACCAACAATGTGATTGCCTCGATCGTCGCTTCACGTTTCTCCAGTGGCAAGTTGTCCACAATGGCTTCAATGAGTCCCCGACGGTTTTCCACCATCTGATCCACTAGTTTTTTGCCTTTTACTGTCAACGAGATCTGTTTTGCGCGACGATCTTGGAGAGATTCCGCTCTTTCCACCAGGCCCATTTCAACAAGACGTTGTACCATTTGGCTAGAAGCCGCATCGGTCTTGCCAAGCTGGCTTGCAATTTGTGAAATTCCACATGGACCCTGACGATTCATGTGCATTAATGAAATGATTTGGGAATTGGAAAGGCTGTTTTCATCCATTATTTTCTTCATTTGCAGAACACTGAGCCGTGAGAATATTCCTGCAAACTCATGGATAGAAGCCATAATTTTTTCTGATTCATTCATAGTTAATCATCCTTAATAGTTAAGTGCGCTTATATATACTCCTTAAGTCAACGTAAGTCAAGGAGGAAAATTATTGATAATGATTTAGCTCTGGATAGTCAAAAAATTAATTGGAGACGTCAAATTAGCAGCGGTCTTGATACCTACAGATTAGCAGGAATTTGGTTTCAATCTTAAAAAGTCATGATGATAACTCGGATAAAGGGTCAGTGGAACGCGGTGCAACGATTAATGGTTCACATTAAATAACCCCTGTCAAAATTGAACCCGGTTTTGTCAATTAAAATTGCTTTTATATCCGATAATTAAATAGATTTCCTAAAAATTTCGTAATCATGTAAACTAATTTTAATCTGCTTGAAAGGAGTAAAAATGGCAAAAACGATCTTGATTATTGGTACCTTGGATACCAAAAGTATGGAGTTTGCCTACATCCGCGATTTGATTCAGGGACGTGGGCATCAGACAATTATGTTGGATGCCGGTGTCATGAAAGCCCCTTCTGTTCCGGCTGATATCAGTGCTGAGGAGGTTGCAAAAGCAGGCGGAAGTACACTGGCAGATCTCCGAAAAGCCAATGATCGGGGCTCAGCTTTAGATGTAATGGGAGCGGGTACTAAAGCGATTGCCCTGAAACTTATTGATGAAGGCAAGATTGATGGTGTGATTAGTTTAGGCGGTTCAGGGGGAACTGCAATTGCTACAACCGCCATGAAAGCGATGCCGGTTGGCTTTCCAAAAATCATGGTTTCAACAATGGCATCTGGAAATGTTGCTTCTTATGTTGATGTAAAAGATATCACAATGATGTATTCGGTTGTAGATGTGGCCGGTTTGAATATTCTTTCCCGAAGAATATTGGCTAATGCGGCTGGGGCAATCAGCGGTATGGTGGAACAAATCACTACTCCTGGTCAGGATAAACCTTTGATTGCAGCGACGATGTTTGGTGTAACGACTCCCTGCGTAACCGCTGTGCGGGAAAGACTGGAATCAGCAGGGTATGAAGTTCTGGTTTTCCATGCGACAGGAAGTGGTGGTCGTTCAATGGAAGCTTTAATCTCAAATGGCTTTATTCGTGCCGTAGCAGATATTACCACAACCGAATGGTGTGACGAATTGGTTGGTGGGGTTTTGTCTGCCGGTCCCGAGCGATTGGACGCTGCTGCAAAAAGGGGAACACCCCAGGTTGTATCATTAGGTGCGCTGGATATGGTTAATTTTGGTCCAATGGATACAGTTCCAGAACAGTTTAAAGGAAGAAATCTTTATAAGCACAATGCCAGCGTTACTTTAATGCGTACAACACCAGAAGAATGTGCGAAGTTGGGCAAGATAATTGCGAATAAACTTAGCCAGTCGATCGGTCCGACCTGTTTGATGATTCCGCTAAAAGGCGTCAGCATGATCGATGCACCCGGCCAGCCATTTTTTTCACCGGAAGCGGATCAGGCTTTATTCAACGCAATCCGGGAAAATTTGGATTCAGCAAAAGTTGAGCTGGTTGAATTGGATTTACATATAAATGATCCTGCTTTTTCTTCGGCTATCGCAGAAAAATTATTGACAATGCTAGTTAAATAAATAAATTCCAAGGAGATGATCAAATGTCTTTTATCCCTAGATCTGAATCTTTAAAACGACTTAAAGCGCAGGTGGCTGATGGTCGTCCAATTATTGGTGCTGGTGCGGGTACAGGAATTTCTGCCAAATTCTCAGAGCGCGGCGGAGTGGATTTAATCATTATTTACAATTCCGGGCGTTATCGTATGGCCGGGCGGGGAAGCCTGGCTGGTTTGTTATCATATGGGGATGCCAATGCAATCGTGGTTGATATGGCCAGTGAAGTAT